>DATCWO010000294.1:0-9862 GCA_036566325.1 Burkholderiales bacterium
ACCAGCGCAGCACGAAACGGCGCAGCAGTTCCGCAGTGCTGCCCTCGAAGCCGGCGGCGGTTTCTTCCGCCTCCGCGAGCGCGGGGACGATGCCGGCCCGCACCACCTCCTTGAACAACGCATCCTTGCTGTCGAAGTACAGATAGAGCGTGCCTTTCGATACGCCGGCGCGCGCGGCGATGTCTTCCAGCCGAGTAGCGGCGAAGCCTCTTTCAACGAACAGTTCGAGCGCCGCGGCAGCGAGCTCCTGCGGACGCGATTTCTTGCGTCGTTCCCAGCGCGCGGGGTGGGGTGTATCGGTTGCCATGTGTGGGTTTAAATAACTGACCGGTGGGTAAGATATGCATTAATGACTTATCGTTCAATTAATTTTTTCAACTCGCATACGGGGATTCAGCGAGGCGTTTTTTCGGGAAAAACGGAACTGCCGGCGAAGCGATTGCGCGAAACCGTTTCGGACAAACTGCGGCAGCGCGGACGCGGCGCCGTCGGGCAGTGAACGGTTACGCTGAGTCATTGAATCGATGCGGGCTTTAGAGTACGGTCGCGCATTGACCTAGGGGTCCTGACTGAACACGGTCGGGTGAGAAAAACCCTTGGAACCTGATGCGGATAATGCCGCCGCAGGGAAGCGTCGGAAGTGCCTTCCATTGCTCCCCTCGGCGTTTTTGATAGGAGCGAGTCTGTGAACGCCAATCCCAAATTCATCGCCGCGACGGCAATCGTCGACGAGGCAGCGGTCAAGCCGTTGCCCAATTCGCGCAAGATCTACGTTCAGGGCTCGCGCCCCGATATCCAGGTGCCGATGCGTGAGATCACGCAATCGGACACGCCCGCATCGATGGGCTTCGAAAAAAACCCGCCGATCTACGTGTACGACTGTTCGGGCCCTTATACCGATCCGCAAGCGAACATCGATATCCGCACCGGTTTGCCGGCGTTGCGCATGAACTGGATTCTGGAACGCGACGACACCGAAGAACTGCCCGGTCCGACGTCGAAATACGGCGTCGAGCGTCTGCACGATCCGAAGCTCGCCGAACTGCGCTTCAACCTGAAACGCAAGCCGCGCGTTGCCAAGGCGGGCAAGAACGTGACGCAGATGCACTACGCGCGTCAGGGCATCATCACGCCGGAAATGGAATTCATCGCGATTCGCGAAAACATGCTGCGTCGCGAGTATCTGGAAAACGTGCGCAAGAGCGGCCCGAACGGCGCGAAGCTGGCCGAACTGATGGGTCGCCAGCATCCCGGCCAGAATTTCGGCGCTTCGATTCAGGATGAAATCACGCCCGAGTTCGTGCGCTCGGAAGTGGCGCGCGGTCGCGCGATCATCCCGAACAACATCAATCACCCCGAGTCGGAGCCGATGATCATCGGCCGCAACTTCCTGGTGAAGATCAACGCCAACATCGGCAACTCGGCGGTCACGTCTTCGATCGGCGAAGAAGTCGAGAAGATGACCTGGTCCATTCGCTGGGGCGGCGACACGGTGATGGATCTCTCGACCGGCAAGAACATCCACGAAACGCGCGAGTGGATTCTGCGCAACTCGCCGGTGCCGATCGGCACGGTGCCGATCTATCAGGCGCTGGAAAAGGTCAACGGCAAGGCCGAAGACCTGACTTGGGAAATTTTCCGCGACACGCTGATCGAGCAGGCCGAGCAGGGCGTCGACTATTTCACCATTCACGCCGGCGTGCTGCTGCGCTACGTGCCGCTGACCGCCAAGCGCATGACGGGCATCGTTTCGCGCGGCGGTTCGATCATGGCGAAGTGGTGTCTGGCGCATCACAAGGAAAGCTTCCTCTACACGCACTTCGAAGACATCTGCGAAATCATGAAGGCCTACGACGTGGCCTTCTCGCTTGGCGACGGTCTGCGTCCCGGCTCGATTTACGATGCCAACGACGAAGCACAACTGGGCGAGCTGAAGACGCTGGGTGAACTGACCGACATCGCGTGGAAACACGACGTACAGGTGATGATCGAGGGCCCCGGCCACGTGCCGCTGCATCTGATCAAGGAGAACATGGATCTCCAGCTCGATCAGTGCAAGGAGGCGCCGTTCTATACGCTCGGACCATTAACCACCGACATCGCCCCGGGTTACGACCACATCACCAGTGGCATCGGTGCGGCGACCATCGGCTGGGACGGCACGGCGATGCTGTGCTACGTCACGCCGAAAGAGCACCTCGGCCTGCCGAACAAGGCCGACGTCAAGGAAGGCATCATCACCTACAAGCTGGCCGCGCACGCCGCTGATCTGGCGAAGGGTCATCCCGGTGCACAGATCCGCGACAACGCATTGTCGAAGGCGCGTTTCGAGTTTCGCTGGGAAGATCAGTTCAACCTCGGCCTCGATCCGGACAAGGCGCGCGATTTCCATGACGAAACGCTGCCCAAGGATTCAGCCAAGGTGGCGCACTTCTGTTCCATGTGTGGTCCGCATTTCTGCTCGATGAAAATCACCCAGGATGTGCGCGACTACGCCGCGAAGCAGGGCGTGTCCGAGCAGGATGCGCTGGCGAAGGGCATGGAGCAAAAAGCGGTCGAGTTCGTCGAGAAGGGTGCGGAGATTTACTCGAAGGCTTAAACAGGCGGTCGAGAAGCGGGCACTCAAGCGCCCGCTCACCACAAACGGCTTGGATCAAAAAAGGCCACACAAATCATCGTGTGGCCTTTTTGTTTACATGCCCTCGTCACAATCGAGCGTCACAATTCCGTCGTCACAACTGTTGACAGTGCTGCCGCATGCATCTCTCTACACTCGGGATGTGTGGGCGAACTGCGATTGCATCATGACGCTCGTAAATGACGACGCTTGCCCCTTCGATTGGGCCGAATACAACCTTCCCGCGGAGTTGCTTTCGCAGGCGAAGGCAACGTCGTTCGCACACCCTTCGTTGCCGCCTGATCAACGCCTTGTGCCCAGCCCCGACACTGCTTCTTCATGGCCCTTCGGTTCGGACGATCTGTCCGCCGATGCGCGATAACAGCGCCCCGCCTCACTCGCATCCGCTTGTTGCTATAGACGCAATTCGCGATAACGCGCAGCACGCGCTGTAGAATCGCGCTCCATGGATTTCCTATTGTTGTTGAAAGCCGCCGTATTGGGCGTGGTGGAAGGGCTTGCCGAATTCCTGCCCATTTCGAGCACCGGTCATCTGATTGTCGTCGGCGAATTGATCGGTTTTCTCGGCCAACCGATGCGCGGCGTGTTCCAGGTTGCCATTCAACTCGGCGCCATACTCGCGGTGTGCTGGCTTTATCGCGAGCGGTTGTGGCGCGTCGCCGTCGGCCTGCCGCATGACCCCGCCGCGCAGCGTTTCACGTTCAATCTGCTGGTCGCCTTCCTGCCCGCAATGGTGTTCGGTCTGCTGTTCTACAAGATCATCAAGGGCGTGCTGTTCGCGCCGGTGCCGGTCGCCATCGCGCTCGTCGTCGGCGGTCTGTTCATTCTTTGGGCGGAAAAACGGCGCCACGTCATTCGCGTGCAGGAAGTCGAGCAGATGACTGCGCGTGATGCGTTGCTGGTCGGACTGGCGCAATGTCTCGCGCTGGTACCGGGAACGTCGCGCTCGGGCGCGACCATCATCGGTGGCTTGTTCGTCGGGTTGTCACGCAAGGCGGCGACGGAATTTTCTTTCTTCCTCGCGATCCCGACCATGTTCGCGGCCACCGTGTACGACGTGTACAAGCATCGCGATCTGTTTTATATGGAAGATGTCGCGTTGCTCGCGACCGGATTCATCGCGGCTTTTGTCGCAGCCTTCTTCACCGTGCGCGGGCTGGTCGCGTTCGTCTCGCGCCGCGACTTCACGCCCTTCGCGTGGTATCGCATTGCCTTCGGTCTGATCGTGCTGTGGACCGCATATGCCGGCTGGGTGGATTGGTCAGCGGTTTAAGGCGAGATAGCGCCTCCACCACGAACGACTGGGTGAGCGGCGCGTCTCGGAGCGTTGCAACGCGTTAACTCTGACTCCACGGCAAACGGTGATAACGCCAGCCACTCACCGTGTTGCGCTGCCCGGCCTCATTCTTGTCTCCTTCGAAACCTTCGAGCACGTTGTAGACGTTCGTGTATCCCAGTTCCGCAGCCAGTGTTGCGGCCGCATTCGAGCGAGCGCCGCTGCGACACATGAATAGCAAGGTCGTGTCCTTGTTCGGCACTTCGCGGTGCAGCGTATCGGCGAAGGCAGCGTTGCGCTCGCCTTTCGGCCACGTATTCCACTCGATTTTCAGCGCCTCCGGGACTTGACCGACCCAGCTCCATTCGGCTTGCGTGCGCACATCCACGAGCTTGGCGCCCGGAGCGTTCTGCAATAGCGCATATGCGTCGGGTGGGGTCAGCGCACCGGTATAGGGCAGCCCCTTGTCGTGCGCCGCCTTGCGCGCTGCTGCAATAATTTTTTCAGTTGAATCCATGGCTTAGCTCCGGTAAGCGACGGCTTGGCTGCCTCGCGTCAAGTATGTCATTGCACTTGTGCGGGGCGCTGGTTGCCCCACCCATTCTAGATATGCACTAAATAGGTGCGTAATCACTGGTTATGCCTCAATATGGTGCGTCGGCTGAGGGTCTCTGGCAAAGGTTGCTTTGGTATTCAACAGCTTAAAGCGCCCATGCAAATGGCACAGTTTTCGCAAATGCAGGTAGGCATTTTAAAACCAGGGAACGTCCCTCGACGATCAATCCCGCGATAGGAGAACAAGATGGCACTGTCCAGCGCCGACGTCATTAAGCTGATCAAGGAAAAAGAGGTCAAGTTCATCGACCTTCGCTTTACCGATTTCAAGGGCAAGGAGCAGCACGTACAGATTCCGGTCAAGCAGTTCGGCCAGGACCAATTTGAACACGGCCACCCTTTCGACGGTTCGTCCATTGGCGGCTGGAAGGGCATCGAGGCATCCGATATGTTGCTGTTCCCCGATGCGGACAGCGCGCGCCTCGATCCGTTCACCGAGGAAATCACGCTGAACGTCAGCTGCGACGTGATCGAACCCTCCACTGGCAAGGGTTACGACCGTGATCCCCGCTCGCTCGCCAAGCGTGCAGAAGCGTATTTGAAATCGACCGGCGTCGCCGACACCGCTTACTTCGGTCCGGAACCCGAATTCTTCATATTCGATGGCGTGACCTGGAACCTCGACGCGTCGGGCTGCTTCGTGAAAATCAAATCCGAAGAAGCGCCGTGGTCGAGCGGTATCGAGTTCGAGGGCGGCAACATGGGTCACCGTCCCGGCCTGAAGGGCGGCTATTTCCCCGTCCCGCCGGTCGATTCGCTGCAGGACGTGCGTCAGGCGATCGCGCTTGCGCTCGAAGCGCAGGGTGTCGAAGTCGAGGTGGTGCATCACGAAGTTGCCGCTGCCGGCCAGTGCGAATTGGGCACCAAGTTCAATACCCTGACGAAACGCGCCGACTGGACGCAGATTCTGAAATACACGGTGCACATGGTTTCTCACGCCTACGGCAAGACGGCGACCTTCATGCCGAAGCCGGTCGTTGGCGACAACGGTTCGGGCATGCACGTCCACATGTCGGTGTGGAAGGACGGCACCAACCTCTTTGCCGGGAACGGCTATGCCGGTCTGTCGGATTTCGCGTTGTACTACATCGGCGGCGTGATCAAACATGCGCGCGCGCTCAACGCGATCACCAACCCGGGAACGAACTCCTACAAGCGTCTGGTGCCGGGCTTCGAGGCGCCGATCAATCTGGCGTACTCGGCGCGCAACCGTTCGGCTTCCTGCCGTATTCCGTATTCGGGTAACCCCAAAGGCCGTCGCGTCGAAGTGCGCTTCCCGGATCCGACGGCAAACTCGTACCTGGCCTTTGCCGCGCTGCTGATGGCCGGCCTGGATGGTGTGCAGAACAAGATTCACCCCGGCGATCCGATCGACAAGAACCTGTACGACCTGCCGCCGGAAGAAGCGGCGAAAGTGCCGACCGTGGCGTATTCGCTCGACATGGCGCTGGACTGCCTCGACAAGGATCGCGAATTCCTGACGCGCGGCGGCGTTTTCACGAACGACATGATCGACGCGTACATCGCGCTGAAGATGGAGGAAGTGACCCGCTTCCGTATGACCACGCATCCGGTCGAGTTCGACATGTACTACAGCATGTAAAAGTTGGAAATCGAGGGACGAATCGACGGGGGATTTCCCCCGTCTTTTTTCGCGTGAATCGCACTACGCATCGGTGAAGAACTCGAATGTCATGTAGAGCGCTGAAGCGCATTGCCGGCAGGAGTGCACAGCGTACGCGTCGGGCTGCCGTTTGCGGGCGAGCGATGTGCCTGCCTGTCGTGACTTTTCGCCTCGGCATACGGACTAAAGTGGTATCTGCTTTCTATTCGTTTGGCATAGACTCAAGGCCGCTTTTTCTATTTGGGCACGGTCATGAGTCTGATCAAGCTGATGTTGGGCGCCGCCGCCTTCATGATGGTCTCGTCCGCGCAGGCGCAGAGCACGGTGTGGAAGTGCATCGGCCCGGATGGTCGGCCGCAATACACCAACGTGCAGCGCGATACGCAAGGGCGCAATTGCACGGTCGTCAATCGGGAAGTGTCTGTCGTGCCCGCTCCCAAGGCGTCCGCGCGTTCGGAGTCGGCGTCATCGAGTTTCCCGAAGGTGGATGCCGAGACGCAGCGCGGCCGGGACGATACGCGTCGCAAGATTCTCGAAGGGGAACTGACTTCCGAAGAGAATCAGTTGGCGGAAGCGCGCGCCAAACTGGCCGAACAGGACGCGATGCGTCTGGGCGACGAGCGCAACTATCAGAAAAAACTCGATCGGCTGCAGCCGTACAAGGAAGCGGTCGAACAGCACGAGAAAAATATTCAGGCACTGCAGAAGGAAATCGGCAACCTGAAGTAATCGTTACGCGCCGCCTCGCTCGGGGGCGGTCATGACCGGCGGCTCCTTCGCCGGCCTCGATCTGTTGGCAACCGCCGTCGTCGTGCTCGACGACGAACTGCGTATCCGTTTTGCCAATGCCGCCGCCGAACAGCTACTGCAAACCAGTCGCCGCTCGCTACTGGGTGCGGTATTCGATGAGTTGTTTATCGATGCCGCGCCGCTTGCCGAAAAACTCCGCCAGGCGCTGGTCAAGCATTGGGGATTTTGGGACCAGGCGCTGCCTCTCACGCGCCCCGGTCAGGACAGCCTGCACGTCAACGTTCTTGCCACACCCGTGGATCTGCCGGTCGAGGGTCTGCTGCTCGAAATCCGCTCCATCGATCAGCACCTGCGCATCGAGCGCGAAGAGCAGTTGCTGCAGCAGCATCAGGCCAATCGCGAACTCATTCGCAATCTGGCGCATGAAATCAAGAATCCGCTTGGCGGATTACGCGGTTCGGCGCAATTGCTGGAGGGCGAACTCGATCGCATCGAACTGCGCGAATACACCCAGGTGATCATCAAGGAAGCCGATCGGCTGCAGGCGCTGGTGGACCGCCTGCTCACGCCTCATCGGACGCCGCATATCGGTCCGGTCAACATTCACGAAGCGCTGGAACGCGTGCGCAGCCTCATCAGTGCGGAATTTCCGAGCGGGATCGCGCTGCGCCGCGACTACGACACCAGCCTGCCGGACATACACGGCGACCGCGAACAATTGATCCAGGTGGTACTGAATATCGTGCGGAACGCCGCGCAAGCGCTGCGAGGGCAAGCTGATGCGGAAATCCGTTTGCGTACGCGCGTTGCGCGCTCGGTGACGATCGCGCGGCGCATGCATCGCCTGGCGCTCGAACTGCAGATCATCGACAACGGGCCGGGCATTCCGGCCGAATTGCGTGATCGCATTTTCTATCCGCTGGTGTCCGGTCGGGACGGTGGCACCGGTCTGGGTCTCACGCTTGCGCAAACCTACGTGCAGCACCATCAGGGCGTGCTCGAATGCGAAAGCGAGCCGGGCCACACGGTATTTCGCATCGTATTGCCGATCGAAAACATGAAAGCGAAGCCATGAAACCTGTCTGGGTGATCGACGACGACCGATCCATACGCTGGGTGTTCGAGAAGGCGCTCGCGCGCGAGGGCATTCCCTTCCGCACGTTCGGTAGCGCGCAGGAAGCGCTCGCCGCACTGGAAGATGATGCGCCGCAAGTGCTTGTATCCGACATCCGCATGCCGGGCGGTTCGGGGCTGGAACTGCTGCAGACCGTGAAGGAACGTTTGCCGACGTTGCCGGTGATCATCATGACCGCGTACTCCGATCTGGAATCTGCCGTGGCGGCGTTTCAGGGCGGGGCGTTCGAATACCTGCCCAAACCGTTCGACGTCGATCAGGCGGTCGAACTGATTCGTCGCGCACTCGACGGCAGCATGCGTGAAGACGACGAGCCGGAGGCATTGCCGACTTCGCCCGACATCCTCGGCCAGGCGCAATCGATGCAGGAAGTGTTTCGCGCAATCGGCCGGCTGTCGCATTCGAATGCAACGGTGCTGATCACTGGGGAATCCGGCAGTGGCAAGGAACTCGTGGCGCAGGCACTGCATCGCCATAGCCCGCGCGCGAACAAGCCCTTTATCGCCATCAACACCGCCGCGATGCCGAAGGATTTGCTCGAATCGGAACTCTTCGGCCACGAGCGCGGCGCTTTCACTGGCGCGCAGGCAATGCGTCGCGGTCGTTTCGAGCAGGCCGAAGGCGGAACTTTGTTTCTCGACGAGATTGGCGATATGCCGGCCGATTTGCAGACGCGCCTGTTGCGTGTGCTGTCCGACGGTCACTTCTATCGCGTCGGCGGACACCAGCCCATGCGCTCGAACGTGCGAGTCATCGCCGCGACGCACCAGGATCTGGAAGCACGCGTTCGCGAAGGCTTGTTCCGTGAAGACTTGTATCACCGCCTGAACGTCATCCGGCTGCGCCTGCCCAGCTTGCGCGATCGGCGCGAGGACATCCCCTTGCTGGCGCGCCATTTCCTTGCCAAAAGCGCGCGCGATCTTGGCGTCGAGCCGAAGCGGCTGTCGGAGGCGGCGATGAATTATCTCGCCACGCAGGATTTTCCCGGCAACGTGCGTCAACTGGAGAACGTCTGCCACTGGCTCACCGTGATGGCGCCGGCACAGACGGTCGAAGTGGCCGATCTGCCGCCGGAATTGCGCGCGGCCGAAAGTCAGACAGCAGGTTCGGACTGGACCGTGGCGCTGCGCAATCAGGTCGAACGTGCATTGATGCGCGGCGAAACAGGTTTGATGGAACGGCTGACGCGCGATTTCGAACGCCTGCTGATTGCGACAGCGCTCGGTCATACTGCGGGACGGCGCATCGAGGCCGCGACATTGCTCGGTATCGGCCGCAACACCATTACGCGCAAAATTCAGGAACTCGGCATCGAAGATAGAGGCGAGCCGGCGGAGTCGAATCACACCTGATCCGCTGTGTTTAGCCAATAGCTATGGCAGTTATCGGAACAAGGAATTGGACCTATAACGCTCGGCTCTCTAAATTGCATGCATTCATTTGCACATCAACACAGGAGAGTCGACCCATGCTGCAAAGTCACGAAGGTAAACGCGTTCCGCAAGTGGAATTCCGCGTCCGTGCGAACGGCGACTGGAAAAACGTCACGACCGACGACTTGTTCAAGAACAAGAAAGTGGTCGTCTTCTCGCTGCCCGGCGCTTATACCCCCACTTGTTCGTCGACCCATCTGCCGCGCTTCGAAGAACTTGCGCCGACCCTCTGCGCCAATGGTGTCGATGCTATTTACTGCATCTCAGTCAACGACACCTTCGTCATGAACGAGTGGGCCAAGGAAGAAGGGCTGGAGCATGTGCAGGTCATACCTGACGGCAACGGCGAGTTCACAGCCGGCATGGATATGCTCGTCGACAAGGCCGATCT
>DATCWO010000246.1:0-15049 GCA_036566325.1 Burkholderiales bacterium
AGCCACGAAGCATCGCAATCCGCCCACAGAAATCATCTCGCGGACGAAACCAGCCCTTATCTGCAGCAGCACGCCCACAACCCGGTGGACTGGTATCCGTGGGGATCGGATGCTTTGCGGCGTGCGCGTGAGGAAAAGAAACCGATTCTGTTATCGATCGGTTATTCGGCCTGCCATTGGTGTCATGTCATGGCGCATGAATCGTTCGAGGACGAGGCCGTGGCCGAGGTCATGAACCGTCTGTTCGTCAACATCAAGGTCGATCGCGAGGAGCGCCCGGACATCGACCAGATCTATCAAACCGCGCATCAGTTGTTCAATCAGCGCCCTGGCGGTTGGCCGCTCACTATTTTCCTTACACCGGAGCAGATGCCATTTTTTGCCGGCACGTATTTTCCGAAGGCCGCGCGTTATGGCCTGCCGGGCTTTCCGCAATTGCTGGAGCGGGTGGCGACGTACTATGTAGAGCATGCTGACGAGATCAGCCAGCGCAGCGGCCAGGTGCAGGCGGCGTTCAACCGTTTTTATCCTGCCGCCACCGCGCATCGTTCCGATTTCTCGCCCATTGCGCTCGATGTCGCGCTCGATGGGCTGAAAGCGAACTTCGACAAGGTTAACGGTGGATTCGGCGGCGCGCCGAAATTTCCGCACCCGGCCGATTTGGAATTCGCCTTGCGACGCTATGCCGCGACGGGCGATGAAGCGGCGCGCGATATCACGCTGGTGACGCTAGAACGAATGGCCGAGGGCGGCATTTACGATCACCTTGGTGGCGGCTTCTGCCGTTACTCCGTCGATGCGACCTGGACCATTCCCCATTTCGAAAAAATGCTCTATGACAATGGACCGCTGCTGCAACGCTATGCCGACGGCTGGTGCGTGTCACGCAATCCACGCTTCGCGCGCGTCGCGCAGGAGACCGCCGCCTGGGTGATGCGCGAAATGCAATCGCCCGAAGGCGGTTACTACTCTTCCATCGATGCCGATTCCGAAGGCGAGGAGGGCAGGTTCTACATCTGGTCGCCGGCCGAAGTCGCCGCACTGCTGACCGATGAGGAATACGACTTCATTTCGAAGTACTACGGACTCGATCAGCCGCCGAATTTCGAGGACAAGGCCTGGCACCTGCGCGTCATGCATCCGCTCAAGAATGTCGGCGAGCGCCTCGGCCTCAACGTGGCGACTTGCGAAGCGCGACTAGTGAGCGCGCGCGAGAAGCTGTTCGCTGCCCGCGAACGCCGTGTGCGGCCCGGACGCGACGACAAGATTCTGGTGAGCTGGAATGCGCTGATGATTCAGGGCATGGTGCGTGCGGCGGCCGTATTCGACCGTGCCGACTGGCTGGATTCGGCGCGGCGCGCGCTCGACTTCATCCGCCGCACCATGTGGCGGGACGAACGGCTGCTGGCCACCTATAAAGACGGCCGCGCGCATTTAAACGCCTATCTGGACGACTATGCCTATCTGCTCGCCGCGGTGGTGGAACTCCTTCAGGTCGACTTCCGTACCGAGGATGTGGAATTTGCCGAATCGCTTGCCGAGATCCTGCTCGGCTATTTCGAGGATTCCGACCGTGGTGGCTTTTATTTCACCAGTCACGATCACGAAACGCTGTTCCATCGGCCCAAGCCCGCGCACGATAGTGCGATGCCATCCGGCAACGGCGTCGCCGCATTCGCCTTGCAGCGCCTGGGTCACATTACCGGCGACACGCGTTTGCTCGACGCAGCCGAGCGCGCGCTGCAGGCCTTCTATGGCAGCCTCGAACAGCAGCCGTCCGGCTTCGCCAGTCTGGTGATGGCGCTGGAAGAACAACTCGATCCGCCCATGATCGTGGTGTTGCGCGGCGATGCGGCACAGGCGGCCGAATGGCAGGCCGCGCTGGCGACCGAATATCGCCCCACGACCATGACGCTGGTCGCCGTGGGCGAGGCGCGAATGTTGCCGCCCGTGCTGGCCAAGCCGCTGCCGGACAAGGATGTCGGGGCGTATGTGTGCCGCGGTGTATCCTGTCTCGCGCCGGTGTATTCGCTCGAAGCCCTGCGTGCCGTTTTGCAGACCGGGCAAATCCAGTAGCATCACGCTTTGTGTAAATTTTCAGCAGGAGCCTCAAGGATGAAATCAATGATTCCCGCGATCGCCGCCGGCGCCCTGTGCGCGGCAATGTGGACGAGCAGCGCCGTGGCCGCGAGCCCGGACGAATTACTGAAATCGAGCGGCTGTACGGCCTGTCATGCCATCGATAAAAAAGTGGTCGGCCCGGCATACAAAGACGTCGCCGCGAAATACCGCGGCCAGAAGGGCGCTGAAGCGAAGCTGGTTGAGAAGGTGAAGAAAGGCGGTTCCGGTGTGTGGGGTCCGGTACCTATGCCACCGAATGCGCAATTGAAGGACGAAGATATCCAGGCGATGGTCAAATACGTACTCTCGCTGAAGTAATCGTCCGGTTGATGAAGCAAGCCTCGCCTCGGGCGAGGCTTTTTTGTGCG
Source organism: Burkholderiales bacterium (assembly GCA_036566325.1). Classification (GTDB taxonomy): domain Bacteria; phylum Pseudomonadota; class Gammaproteobacteria; order Burkholderiales; family SG8-39; genus ZC4RG42. The sequence continues at coordinate 2,490 of DATCWO010000246.1, forward strand.
CAGTTGCGCGAGCGGCAAAAGGTTATGAATCGTTTCAGGCGGGACGCAGTACGAAAACAATAATTACAGCTTCTTCCAGCAAATTGACAACGCGCGAAAGCGCTACCCATAATCGCCGGCGCTTCGTGCTGGCGTCACTTTCTGCTCACGCTCCGGAGAAGTTTATGCACACGCATTTCAAACCTGCCGCGCTCGCCCTTGCAGTGGTGTTCGCGCTATACGGCTGCGGTCAGGAAGAAGCGTCGCAAGGCGACGCAGGCGCCAATGAAATCACTGTGGTGATCGGGCATGTGGCGCCGCTGACGGGCAACATCGCGCATTTGGGCAAGGACAACGAGAACGGTGCGCAACTGGCCGTCGATGATCTCAATGCGCAACAACTGAAGATCGGCGGCAAGACGCTCAAAATCGAAATGGTCGGAGAAGACGATCAGGCCGATCCGAAAACCGCCACTGTCGTCGCGCAGAAGCTGGTCGATTCGCATGTGGTCGGCGTGATCGGACATCTGAACTCGGGCACCACCATTCCCGCTTCGCAGATTTATGCCAACGCCGGCATTCCGCAGGTGTCGCCTTCGGCGACCAATCCGACCTACACGCAGCAGGGATTCAAGACCGCGTTTCGCGTCATGGCGAACGACATTCAGCAAGGCTCCGTGCTCGGATCCTATGCGGTGGAAGGGCTGGGCGCGAAAAAGGTCGCCATCATCGACGACCGCACTGCTTACGGGCAGGGTCTTGCCGATGAAGTGGAGAAGGCGGCGAAGGCGGCCGGCGCACAAATCGTCGCGCGCGAATTCACCCGCAACGACGCGACCGATTTTCGCGCCATTCTCACCAGCATCAAGGGGCGCGCGCCCGATGTCGTGTTCTACGGCGGTATGGACGCACAGGCCGGGCCGATGGCCAAACAGCTCCGCCAGCTCGGCATGGACGCCAAGTTCATGTCCGGCGACGGCGGCTGTTCGCCGGAGTTCATCAAGCTCGCCGGCGACGCGGCGGAGAACGCCTATTGTTCACAGACCGGTCTGCCGCTGGCGAAAATGCCTAAGGGGTCCGATTTCGCGCGGCGCTACGAGGCGAAATTCAACAGCCCGGTGCAGATCTACGCGCCCTATTCCTATGATGCGGTGCAGGTGCTGATCGGCGCGATGGTGCGCGCGAATTCGATCGATCCGGCGAAGTATCTGCCCGAAATCGGCAAGAGCAATTTCGAGGGCGTCAGCGGTCGTATCGAGTTCGACGACAAAGGCGATTTGCGCCATGGCGCCGTAACGGTGTATCAAGTGCGTGAGGGCAAGCTGACTGTGCGCGAAATCGCTGGCGGCGGACCGATCGATCACGCGGCCGCGGCAGTGCAGGCGAATGTGGACGCAGCGAAGGACGTGGGTGACAGCGCAATGCGCGCGATGGGTGGCACGGCCAAGCCGGCGACGGCGCAGCCTTGATTCGTCATGGCGTCAGCCCAAACGGCACCTGCGGGTGCCGTTTGTTTATCCGTCACGATTGTGAATAACGACTCGCACGACTCGCGCGCGTTACCAGGGAGCGTACTGATCAAGGGTTTACGGCACGGGACATCGCGAGCCCCAGACGGCGAGGGCATGCTGTTACTTTGCTTTCGCCTGCGCACGGCCCGCACTTGCAGCCATACTCGAAGCCTGATCAGACAATCAAAAAGATGATTTTCCAGTTCGACATTCTGCTGCAGCAACTCATCAACGGCGTCGTGCTGGGGAGCGTGTATGCGCTGGTCGCGCTGGGTTACACCATGGTGTACGGCATTCTCGGCTTGATCAATTTCGCCCATGGCGACGTCGTCATGATCGGCGCGATGACGGCGCTGACGATCGCCACGACGCTGCAGACCGTTGCGCCCGACATGCCGAACGCACTGGTCTTGCTCGTCGCCATCGCCGGCGCGGCGCCCGTCTGCATGGTGCTCGGCTTTACCATCGAGCGCGTCGCCTATCGACCGCTGCGCAATGCACCGCGACTTGCGCCGCTGATTACCGCGATCGGCATTTCCATGGTGCTGCAGGCTGCCGCGATGATGATCTGGGGGCGCAATTACTTCACCTTTCCCGAGTTGCTGCCGCACCACCCGATCGATGTCTTCGGCGCCACCATCACCCCCGTGCAGATCGCCATCGTCGGCCTCGCCGCATCGCTCATGGCGGGCCTGACGCTGATGGTGAATCGCACGCGTCTGGGTCGCGCGATGCGCGCGACGGCGGAGAACCAGCCCGTCGCAGCCTTGATGGGCGTGAACATCAACGGAATCATTTCGCTGACCTTCATCATCGGCTCGGCGCTGGGCTGCATCGCCGGCGTGATGGTCGCGGCGAACTACAGCATTGCGCATTACTACATGGGCTTCGTGCTGGGACTGAAGGCGTTCATCGCCGCGGTGCTGGGCGGCATCGGCAATCTGCAGGGCGCGATGCTCGGCGGCCTGTTGCTCGGGCTGATCGAAAGTCTGGGCGCCGGTTACATGGGTTATCTCACCGGTGGTTTCCTCGGCAGTCACTATCAGGACGTGCTGGCATTCATCGTACTCATCATCGTGCTCACCTTCCGCCCGTCGGGATTGATGGGCGAGCGTATTGCGGAGCGCGCATGAGCGTGCTTCGGCGTACTGAGAACCGAGCGCGCATGAGTGCGCTTCGGTGCAAAAACGGCGAGCGCATGTCGTGAACGCGATGCTCGGGCACCTCAAACGTCATCCGCTCGCCAAGTGGGCGGGGCTGCTGCTCGTCGCGGCGGCTTTGCTGCTATTGCCCTTCGCGGTGGGCCGGGTTGGCGGGCCAGCCTGGGTGCGCGTGCTCGATTTCGCGTTGTTGTACGTCATGCTCGCACTCGGCCTGAACATCGTCGTCGGCTTCGCCGGTTTGCTCGATCTGGGCTACATCGCTTTTTATGCGGTGGGCGCGTACAGCTACGCGCTGCTCGCATCGCCGCATTTCGGTCTGCACTTGCCGATCTGGGTGCTGCTTCCCGTCGGCGCAGTGATCGCGGCGCTATTCGGCGTGCTGCTCGGCGCACCTGTATTGCGTCTGCGCGGCGACTACCTTGCCATCGTCACGCTCGGGTTCGGCGAAATCATTCGCATCTTTCTCAACAACCTCAACGCGCCGGTCAATATCACCAACGGCCCACAGGGCATTTCGCGTATCGATCCGCTGACGATCGGCGATTTCGCTTTGACAAAAAGCCAGACGTTCTGGGGCATTACATTCTCGGGCGTGCATTGGCACTACTACTTTTTCCTGTTCCTGGCGCTGCTCACGATTTTCATCTGCATGCGCCTGGAGGATTCGCGCATTGGTCGCGCGTGGGTGGCAATTCGCGAAGACGAAGTCGCGGCCAAGGCCATGGGGATCAATACGCGCAACATCAAATTGCTTGCCTTCGCCATGGGTGCGACATTCGGAGGCGTGGCAGGCGGGTTGTTCGCCGGCTTTCAGGGTTTTGTCAGCCCCGAGAGTTTCATCCTGATGGAATCGATCGTGGTGTTGTGCGCCGTGGTGCTCGGCGGCATGGGCAACATTCCGGGCGTGATCATCGGCGCCATCATTCTTGCGACCCTGCCCGATCTGCTCCGTTACACGATCATGCCGGCGCAGCAATATCTGTTCGGCCATCAGGTGATTGATCCGGAGGTGCTGCGCACGCTGTTGTTCGGTCTCGCGCTGGTGCTGGTGATGCTGTTTCGCCCGGCAGGCCTTTGGCCCTCGCAAGTGCGCAAGCGGGAACTCGCGCGGTGACGGCATTCCTCGAAGCGCGCGCCATCGACAAACGTTTCGGCGGCTTGCATGCGCTGACGGAGGTGTCGCTGTCGATCGAGCGCGGTCAAATCTACGGTTTGATCGGACCGAACGGCGCCGGCAAGACCACTTTCTTCAACTGCCTCACCGGCCTGTATCAGCCCGATGGCGGCGAATTCCTGTTCGACGGCGCGCCGCTGGACGTGAGTGCGCCGCATCAGGTGGCGAAGCATGGCATTGCCCGCACCTTTCAGAATATTCGCCTGTTCGCCAACATGAGCGCGGTCGAAAACGTGATGGTGGGTCGTCATGTGCGCACCGGCGCCGGTGTCCTGGGTGCAGTGCTCCGCACGCGAAGCGCGCGCGCGGAAGAGCGTGCGATCTACGAACGTGCGCTGGCGCTGCTCGATTATGTCGGCCTCTTGGCACGCCAACACGAACTGGCCCGGCACCTGTCCTATGGTGATCAACGCCGCCTGGAGATTGCGCGCGCGCTCGCGACCGAACCCAAGCTGCTTGCGCTGGACGAGCCCGCCGCAGGGATGAACGCAACTGAGCGCGAAGGATTGCGCGCCCTGTTATGCACGATTCGCAGCGACGGTGTATCCCTGCTGCTGATCGAGCATGACGTTGCGCTGGTGATGGGCTTGTGTGATCGCGTTGCGGTGCTCGACTACGGCAAGAAGATCGCCGAAGGCCTACCCGCCAATGTGCAGTGCGATCCCGCGGTGATCGAAGCCTATCTGGGCGGAGCGGTCGAATGACCCCGGTGTTGCATCAGGGCGTCAGCGACGCGCACGTGGAAACACCGCTGTTGAGCGTGCGCGGTTTACGGGTCGCGTACGGCGGTATTCAGGCCGTCAAAGGAATCGATCTGGAAGTGCGTCGCGGCGAACTCGTGGCGCTCATCGGCGCGAACGGCGCCGGCAAGACAACCACGCTTAAAGCGTTGATGCGCATGCTGTCGTGGAAGAGCGGCACGGTGCGTTATCAAGACCGCGATCTCGCGACGCTGCCCTTGCATCGTCTGGCATATCACGGACTGACGCTGGTGCCCGAGGGGCGCGGCGTCTTTGCGCGTCTGAATGTGGAAGAGAATCTGGAAATGGGCGCATTCAGCCGGCGCGATACGCGCGAAATCGCGGGCGACATCGAGCGCATGTACGGTTTGTTTCCGCGTCTCAAGGAACGACGGACGCAGCTGGCCGGCACCTTGTCCGGCGGCGAACAGCAAATGCTTGCCATGGGTCGCGCGTTGATGTGTCGACCGCAACTGCTTCTGCTTGACGAGCCGAGCATGGGTCTCGCGCCGATCTTCGTGCAGCGCATATTCGAAGTGGTGCACGACATCAATCGGACCGGCACCACGGTGCTGCTGGTGGAACAGAACGCCAAGCTCGCGCTGCAGCTTGCGGCGCGCGCCTATGTCATGGAAAGCGGATCGATCACGTTGTCGGGCGATGCGAAACAGCTCGCGCGCGACCCGAAAGTGCGTGCGGCCTATCTGGGCGAAAGCGTGTAAAGCCGATCAGTCGGCGTGTTTGCCTTTGGCCAGGTCGGCCGCCGTGGTGAACGCGTCGGCATGAAACTCTTCCAGCGGCAGCTTGCAGTCGCGATGAAAGTCGTGCCGCGCCGCTTCGACCATCGGCGGCGCGCCGCAAGCGTAGACCTGATGGCCGGACAGATCGGGGAGATCCTCCATCACCGCACGGTGAACGAATCCGGTGCGTCCGGTCCAGTTGTCTTCCGGTAGCGCTTCGGAGACGACAGGCACGAAGCGGAAATTCGGATGCGTCGCCACCCACTGTTCGACCAGGTCCGCCATGTACAGATCCTTGGGGCGACGGCCACCCCAGTACAGCACCATGTCGCGTTGGAGGGATTTTTGAAAGGCCGCTTCGAGAATGGCTTTGATCGGGGCGAAACCGGTGCCGCTGGCGACGAAGACGATGGGCTTTTCGCTGTCCTCGCGCAGGAAGAAGGAACCCAGCGGTCCTTCGAAGCGCATGATCTCGCGCTCTTTCATGGTATTGAACACATGATCGGTAAATTTTCCGCCCGGCACATGACGCACGTGCAACTGCACGGACGCATCGTCATGGGGCGCATTCGCCATGGAAAAACTCTTGCGCGTGCCGTCCTTCAGAATGAATTCGATGTATTGCCCCGGCAGGAACTGCAGCCGCTCGTTGGCCGGCAGTGATAGATGCAGCACTGCGACGTCATCTGTGATCCTGTCGACTTTCTGCACCCGACAGGGCAGTTTCTTGACGACGATGTCTTTCACCGCGCCGATTTCGCGACTTTCGATCACCAGATCGGAGCGTGGGCGGCCGACGCAGAACAGGGCAAAACCGGCGGCGCGTTCCTCGTCCGAGAGCGCGCTGCTCTGATAGGTGCCGTAATCCATTTCGCCCTGCAGCAGTTTGCCCTTGCATGAGCCGCAGGCGCCGTTGCGGCAGCCGTAAGGCAGATGGAAGCCTTCGTTCAGCGCGGCGTGCAGGACGGTATCGTCTTCCGTCATTTCGAAACTGTTGCCGCTGGGTTGGATGGTGATTCGGTAGCTCATGTCCGGTGTAAGACTCAGTAAACAGAAATGACGCAAGCGCGTTATGCATCGAACGGGCGTTCGAAAACGCGGCTATTGCCGACGAGCGCCACCCGGGATGCAAACATTCCCTAGAATTGCGAAATGGAACAACTATTGATTGTGGGCTGTGGTGACATTGCACGCCGCGCATTGCCGCAGCTGCAAGCACGTTATGCGGTGCACGCCCTGGTGCGCTCGGAGCAGCATGCCGCTTCGTTGCGCGAGCAAGGCGTGGCGCCCATTCTGGCCGATCTCGATCGTCCCGAGTCGTTGTTGCCGTTGGCCGGCGTGGCGGAGCACGTACTGCATCTGGCGCCGCCGAACGCAGACAGCGAACGCGACGAGCGAACCCGCAATCTCATTACAGCGCTATCGCGGGGCATGTTACCACGCAGGGTGGTGTACATCAGTACGAGCGGCGTGTACGGCGACTGTCAGGACAAGTGGGTCGATGAAGCGCGCCCCGTCAATCCTCAGACTGCACGTGCGCGCCGTCGCGTGGATGCCGAACAAGTGCTGTCGAGCTGGAATGTCGAAACGGCGATACTGCGTGTACCCGGCATTTATGCGAGCGATCGTCTGCCGCTGGAGCGTCTGCGCAAAGGTACGCCGGTACTGCGACCCGAGGACGACGTCTACACCAATCACGTGCATGCGGACGACCTCGTCAGCGCGATCATCGCCTCGCTCGAACGCGCGCCGGCGGGCGCCGTCTATAACATCAGTGACGACAGTGAAATGAAAATGGGCGAGTGGTTCGATTTCGTCGCCGACCGTTTCAACCTCGCGCGGCCACCGCGCATATCGCGCGGGGAGGCGATGCAATCCATGCCGCCTGCACTGCTGTCGTTCATGAGCGAGTCGCGCCGTCTGTCGAATCGCCATATCAAGCAGGCGTTGGGTTTTCAGTTTCGCTACCCGACGGTGCACGACGGCGTGCCGTCGCCATCTATTCCGTGAGGCAATCATGTCGCCACAAAGCGTGTTGATCATTTCCACCTTGCCAGATCGCGCCGCCGCCGAAACCGTTGCCGCCGCGCTGGTGCAACGGCAGGCGGCCGCGTGCGTGAACATCATGTCGCCGTGTTCGTCGGTTTACCGCTGGAAGGGCGCGGTGGAGCAGGCCGAGGAGGTTCCCCTCTTCATCAAGACAACCGACGATCGATATGAACTGGTGGAGCGCATTATTCGCGAGTTGCATCCCTACGAGTTGCCGGAGATCATCGCGCTGCCCATTCAGGGCGGCCTGCCGGCTTATCTCGAATGGGTGATGGCCGAAACGCGAGCGGAAAATTAGATGCTGAGGATTCTGTTACTTCTTCTAAGTGTGTGGAGCGCCTTCGCACACGCCGAACCTGAATTGCTCGAACCCGACAGGGCGTTCAGCCTGAGCGTGCGCGCGGTGAGTCCGTCCGCGGTGGAAGTGCGCTACAGGATCGCCGATGGGTACTACATGTACCGCGACAAATTCGCCTTCGAGGCGATGCCGGCGACGCTCGCACTCGGCACGCCGGTGTTTCCGCAAGGGGAGGTGAAGCAGGACGAATTTTTCGGCAAGGTCGAAGTCTATCGCGGCGATATCACTATCCGCGTTCCTGTTACAGGGCAGGCCGAGCGCGCGCAGTTGCGGGTGAGTTCGCAGGGCTGCGCCGACATCGGCGTGTGCTATCCGCCGCAGAAGCAGGTGAAGGCGTTCAATGTGGCGGCTTTGCTCGGCGCCGATCCGGATACTGCCCGATCGCGCGGCACAGCAGCGACATCGAAAGACATGAGCGGCGCGATCGACAATCCGCTGCTCGGAGCACGCGAAGTCCGTAATGAGCCCTCTATCGTCAGCGACGAAAGTCGTTTCGCGACGGCGCTCGATAGCGGCAGCCTGCCATTGATCGTCGGCCTGTTTTTCGTCGCCGGGGTATTGCTGACTTTCACGCCATGCGTGTTGCCGATGGTGCCCATTCTGTCGGGATTGATCATTGGCGAAGGGCGGCAGGTCAATCGCACCAATGCGACGATCCTTTCGGTTGCGTACGTGCTGGGCATGGCGCTGACTTACACGGCGATCGGCGTCGCGGCCGCGCTGTCTGGCTCCTTTCTGTCCGCGGCGCTGCAAAACCCCTGGGTGCTGAGCGCGTTCGCCCTGGTATTCGTCGCTCTCGCGCTGTCGATGTTCGATTTCTACGATATTCAATTGCCCGGCTTCATGCAGACCCACGCGATTGTCGCCAGCGGCAAGCTGCGGGGCGGGCGCATCGGCGGTGTGGCGGCGATGGGCGTGCTGTCGGCTGCGATTGTGAGCCCCTGCGTCGCTGCGCCGCTGGCCGGTGCGCTGTTGTATATCAGCCAGACGCGCGATGCCCTGCTGGGCGGTAGCGCCTTGTTTGCCATGGCGCTCGGCATGGGCGTGCCGCTGATCGCCGTTGGCGTCACGGGCGGTGCATTGCTGCCCAAGTCCGGACACTGGATGAAGGCGGTCAAGAAATTTTTCGGCTTTTTGCTGCTGGGCGTCGCCGTATGGATCGTCTCGCCCCTTTTGCCGGTGGCCGTGCAAATGGTCGCGTGGGCCGCGTTGCTGATCGTCGGCGCGATGTTCCTGCATGCGCTGGATCCGTTGCCGCAACAGGCGAACGGCACGGCGCGTTTCTGGAAAGGTGTGGGCGTGATCGCGCTGCTGCTCGGCGCGTCGTTGCTGCTGGGCGCGCTATCGGGCGGGCAGAGTTTGCTGCGTCCGCTCGATGCGTTGCGCGGCGATGTGGCGACTGTGCAGCCGCGCGGCGTGACGTTCGAACGCGTCCGCGATGCGGCCGAACTCGAAGCGCGACTTGCGTCGGCGACGCAGCCGGTTCTGCTCGATTTCTATGCCGACTGGTGCGTCTCGTGCAAGGAAATGGAGGCCTTCACCTTCACCGATCCGCAAGTCCAGGCGCAGATGGCGCAGATGACTCTGCTGCAGGTCGACGTGACGCGCAATAGCGCGGCAGATCAGGCGTTGCTCAAGCGCTTCAATCTCTTCGGCCCGCCGGCCATCATCTTTTTTGACGCAGCCGGGCGCGAAGTGAACGGAGTGCGGGTGATCGGGTATCAACCCGCCAAGCGTTTTCAGCAAACGTTGAACGGCGTGTTGCGCGGCTAATTAAGCCGCTGGCCGTACTTCGAGCATGATCTTGCCGATATGCGCCGAGGATTCCATCAGTTCGTGCGCCGCACACACCTCGCGCAGGGGAAAAACCGTATGAACGAAGGTCTGCAACCGCTGTGTTTCAAGCAGGGGCCAGACGTGCCTGCGCAAGGCATCGGCGATGGCCGCTTTCTGAGCCACGCTGCGTGCGCGCAGCGTGGAGCCGGTGATGGTGAGGCGGCGGATCATGATGTACATGGCGTCGAAGTTGGCGATTTTGCTGCCTTCGATGAATGCGATCAGCGCCAGCCGGCCTTCAACGGCGAGCGAGCGCAAGTTCTTCATGAAGTAATCGCCACCCACCATGTCGAGAATGACATCGACGCCATGCTTGCCAGTGGCTTGCCAGAGCGCTTTGGCCCAGTCTTCTTCGCGATAGTTGTAGACCACATCGGCGCCCATGCGGCGGCACACTTCGGCCTTGTCGCTGTTACCCACGGTCGTATATACGGTCGCGCCATGTAGCTTGGCGAGCTGGATTGCGGCGAGGCCGATGCCGCTCGACCCGCCGTGGACGAGGAAGCGCTCGCCCGCTTTCAGATGAGCGGCATCAAATACGTTTGCCCACACAGTAAAGAAGTTTTCCGGCAAGGAGGCCGCTTCGACGAGCGACAATCCCTTCGGAATCGGCAGGCAGTGCGAGGCGTGCACGGCGCAGTATTCCGCGTAGCCGCCTCCGGGCGCCAATGCGCAGACCCAGTCTCCGATTCGCCATTGAGTGACATCGGGCGCGCATTCGACAACGCGCCCGGAGACTTCGAGGCCCAGGATGGGTGAGGCACCGGGCGGTGGGGGATAAAGGCCGGCGCGCTGAAACAACTCGGGGCGGTTGACCCCGGCGTAGTGCACTTCTATCAGGACATAGCCAGGTTGCAGTGAGGGCTTTGGTCCCTCCACCAGCCGCATTGCGCTGGCCGGGCCACCGGGCCCGTGATCGACGTACAGCATTGCATTTCACTCGCATTGAAGCTTGCATGGTAGCCCATGCAACGGTGTCGCTGCGGCTGCCTATAATCCAGGCATCCATGCGTATCACGAGCGATGGCTGCGGCATGTGGCCTTTGTCCAGAACCGCCGCGATGCAGCGGCGATGGCTGTTCATTGCAGTAGCGATTTCGATTGCACTGCATGTGACGGCGATGTTCGGCACGTCGTATTTCGATTTCTCATGGCTGTATGCGGAGCCGGAACCGCAACCCTTGCAAGTGGAGATCGTCGTACCGCCGCCGCCTGCGCCTGCGGCGCAAATTGTCCGCGAGCCGAAAGCGCGCAAGGTGCCGGTGCAGCCGCAGGCCGCGCCTCTATCACCCCGACCCTCGCGCGATGCCGCCGAAGAGTTCAAGCCGGCCTGGCACGACGCGGCGGTTGCGCAATCGCCCGATGACGGCGGCGCGGCGTCAGCTCTCGCAGGCGACTCGGCGAACGATGCGCCCGCCGAACGCACACCGCTCGCTTATCCGGTACGTTCAGCCCGCTTGGTGTTTGATCTCTATTACGGCGAATCAAAGACCCTGGTGGGCGAAGTGGTGCAGACGTGGCGGTTGGAGGGCGACCGCTATGTGGCGGAATCGTCTGCCCAGGCGGTGGGTTTTGTTTCGCTGTTTCTGGGCGGTCGTTATGTGCAGCGCTCGGAGGGCACCCTCGGCCCGGACGGTTTTGTGCCGAGCATCTTTAGCGCGCGTGACCGACGCCGTGAGCAGCCGGAACGCGCCATTTTTGACTGGGGCGCCGGCGCGCTGCGGTTCCATCGGCGTGGTACCGAGCGCCAGGCCGCGTTGATGACCGGCATGCAGGATCCGCTGTCCGCAGTGCATCAGTTGTATTTTTTGCGTCCGCTCGCGCCGGGCCTGCTGATGAACGTCGCCACAACCCGCAAGGCCGAGACGATGCTGTTTCAGAACATGGGGGAGGACGAGGTGCTGACGGCGGCCGGGCCGGTCAGTACGGTGCACGTGAAATATCAGGATCTAGAGGGCGCGATCACGGAAGTGTGGCTCGACCCGCGGCGCGGCTTTCTGCCCGCGCGCATCTATACGCTCAATCGCAACGGCTACATGCTCGATCAAGTGCTGCGCGAGGCGTCAATGGTGCCGGTCGACCCGCCGCAAAGCGCGGCGGCGCGACCGGAATAGTCAGCCGCGCGCGGTTCTCAAAGCGCGGGCCGCATCCAGCGCAAAGTAGGTGAGAACGCCATCGGCGCCGGCGCGTTTGAAGGCGAGCAGCGATTCGAGCATGCAACGTTCCTCGTCAAGCCAGCCGTTCTGCGCCGCGGCTTTCAACATCGCGTATTCGCCGCTCACTTGATAGACGTAAGTCGGCGCGCGGAATTCTTCTTTCACTCGCCGCACGATGTCCAGATAAGGCATGCCCGGCTTGACCATCACCATGTCGGCGCCTTCCTGCAAATCCAGACCGACTTCCCATAACGCTTCGTCGGTGTTGGCCGGGTCCATCTGGTAGGTCGCCTTGTTGGCCTTGCCGAGTTGCGCGGCGGACCCGACCGCATCGCGGAAGGGGCCGTAGAAAGCGGAGGCGTATTTCGCCGAATAGGCCATGATGCGCGTGTGAATCAGCCGGCCTTCGTCCAGCGCGGCGCGGATCACGCCGATGCGGCCGTCCATCATGTCGGACGGTGCGACGATGTCCACACCGGCCTGTGCTTGAGTGAGCGCCTGCTTACGCAATGCTTCAAGTGTTTCGTCATTGATGATATAGCCGGTGTCGTCGATGATGCCGTCCTGCCCGTGGCTGGTGTACGGGTCGAGCGCCACATCGGTCATGATCCCGAGTTCCGGGAACGCCGCTTTCAGCGCCTGAACGGTGCGCGGCACCAGGCCGTCGGGATTGGTCGCCTCCATACCGTCGGCCGTCTTGAGCGCGGGATCGATCACCGGGAAAAGGGCGAGGCACGGTACGCCCAGTTCGAGCGCTTGTTCGGCAACCCGCAGCAACCGATCGATCGAATGACGCGCCACACCGGGCATCGACGGAACCGGCTGAACGATATCTTTGCCTTCGACGACAAAAA
>DATCWO010000265.1:0-3073 GCA_036566325.1 Burkholderiales bacterium
GGCAACTACATCTCCTACGATTCACGCGCGGATTTCTTTACCGTGAAGAGCGACAAGAACGCAGCGCCTGAAGCAAGCGGCGATTCGCGCGTGCGCGCCGTGATCCAACCGAAGCCGAAGGCCGGCGAAAAGCCGGCGAATCCCGCCGTACGCTTGCAGCCATCGACCCAGCTTCAAGGCGGCACGCCATGAATGCCCCCGCACCTGAAATCACCGAGACGCCGGCAGCGATCCGGGCCAGTCGGCTGCAAGCGGTCGCGCTGAACAAACGCTACAAGAAGCGCACGGTTGTCCATGACGTTTCACTTGAAGTAGCGAGCGGCGAAGTCGTCGGTCTGCTCGGCCCCAACGGCGCCGGCAAAACCACTTGCTTCTACATGATCGTCGGCCTCGTTGCCGCCGACGGGGGGCGTATTCATATCGACGAGCGCGATATCACGCGCATGCCGATTCACCAACGCGCACGCATGGGATTGTCCTATCTGCCGCAGGAAGCTTCTGTGTTCCGCCGCCTGACGGTGCAGGAGAACGTGCGCGCCGTGCTGGAGTTGATGGATCACGACGAGGAAGAAATCGAAGAGCGGCTGAACAACCTGCTCGACGAACTTCATATTGCCCATTTGCGCGATGCCACTGCGCTGTCGCTATCCGGCGGCGAGCGCCGGCGCGTCGAGATCGCCCGCGCGCTGGCCACGCATCCGGCATTCATTCTGCTGGACGAGCCGTTTGCGGGCGTCGACCCGATTGCAGTCCTGGACATCCAGCGCATTATCGGTTTTCTGAAAGAGCGCGGTATCGGGGTGCTCATTACGGATCACAATGTGCGCGAGACACTCGGCATTTGCGATAGAGCGTACATAATTAACGAAGGTTCGGTCCTCGCATCCGGGAAGCCGGATGAGATTGTTTATAATGAAAATGTCCGTAGGGTCTATCTGGGTGAGCACTTCCGCCTGTAGTGATTGAGGCCCGTACGCACGGACAGCGCTGGCCTTCAACCCCGGCCCTTTCAAGCCTCAGCCCGCGGTATCGATGAAACAAACTCTGCAACTCAAGCTTTCTCAGCACCTCACGCTGACGCCGCAGTTGCAGCAGTCCATCCGTCTTTTGCAGTTGTCCACGCTCGAGTTGAATCAGGAACTGGAAAAGTTTCTGGCGGACAACCCGTTGCTCGAACGCGAGGAAGGCGATGACGAGCCCGCTGTTCCCGTCGTCGCCCTGAATGGCAGCAGCACCACGGTCGAAACACCGGTCAGCGAGTCAAAACCCGAAACCGAACCGAGTTACGACGATCCGCGCAGCGGCGAAATGGACTGGAATTTCGACGGCGGCAGCGGCAGTCCGCGCGACGACAACGACGAAAGCGACTACCCGCAACTGCCGGCTGAATCGCCGACGCTGCGCGATCATCTGATGCAGCAGTTGCTGCTCACCAAATTGCCGGCACGCGATCGCAGCCTGGTCGCACTGTTAATCGATGCCCTGGATGAGGACGGCTACCTGACCCAGGCGCTGCAGGAAATTGTCGACATGCTTCCCGCGGAACTGGAGGTCGAGGTCGATGAACTGCATATCGCACTTCGACATCTGCAGAACATGGATCCCACCGGCGTGGGCGCTCGCTCGCCGGCGGAATGCCTTGAACTGCAATTGCTGACACTTCCGACGGGCACGCCCGGATACGCGCACGCGCTCCAGATCGTGCAGGAACATCTGCCTTTGCTGGCGGCACGGGACTTCATGCGGCTGCGGCGCCTGCTCGGCTGCGACGATGCGGCGCTGCGCATTGCACAGCGTCTGATCCAGAGCCTGAACCCGCGGCCCGGCGCGGAATACGGTCCGCTCGAGACACGCTATGTCGTGCCGGACGTGATGGTGCGCAAGATCAAGGGCGTCTGGGTGGCGAGTCTGAACCCGGATGCGATGCCGAAATTGCGCATCAATCGCATTTACGCCGACATCCTGCAGAATCACCGGAACGCCGCTGCAGGACAGTTGTCCACCCAATTACAGGAAGCCCGCTGGCTGATCAAAAACGTACAACAACGCTTCGAAACCATACAAAGAGTGTCCCAGGCCATTGTCGATCGGCAACGTCATTTCTTCGAGCACGGGGAGGTCGCCATGCGGCCTCTGGTGTTGCGCGAAATCGCCGACACGCTGGGCCTGCACGAATCCACGGTATCGCGGGTCACGACGCAGAAGTTCATGGCCTCGCCACAGGGGATTTTCGAGTTGAAGTATTTTTTCGGCAGCCATGTGGCGACCGAAACGGGCGGTGCGTGCTCGGCAACGGCGATACGCGCACTTATCAAGCAACTCGTCAGCGCGGAGGATGGAAAGAAACCCTTATCGGACAGCAAGATTTCGGAAATTCTGGGTCAGCAGGGGATCGTGGTTGCACGCCGCACAATTGCCAAATATCGCGAATCGATGCACATCCCACCTGTCAGCCTGAGAAAGTCGCTTTAATGTCGAGACTGTGAGCGCCGCTCGCAGCCACGTCCTTTGAACGAGGAGCTGAATGATGAATCTGAATATCATGGGCCATCACATCGAAATCACGCCAGCGCTCCGAGGCTACATAGAAACGAAGATGGAGCGCGTACTCCGTCATTCGGACAACGTCATTGACGTCAGTGTGGTGCTTTCCGTGGAAAAACTGAGGCAACGCGCTGAAGTCGTCGTGCGTGTACGGGGCAAGGACATTTGCATCTCGGGGGATGAGGAGAATATGTACGCCGCCATCGACAGCATGATCGACAAACTGGACCGGCAACTGCTCAAACACAAGGACCGGGCCTACTCTCACCAGCACGAGGCAATCAAGCACCGCACCGTGGAGCAATAAGGTCCGCTAGGGAACGCGCGATATAGTGGCTATAATCGCGCGTTTCAATCGCTGGCTCGGGTCTTGCATCGCCCGATCAAAAGCCCGCTGACCGGAAGTAGCAGATGAATCTCATCGCGAAGCTGCTCGCGCCCGCGAATATCGTTCTCGATCTTGAGGTGAGCAGCAAGAAACGGATGTTCGAACAGGTGGGTCTGCTGTTCGAAAACCATCAGGGCATTG
>DATCWO010000078.1:0-8122 GCA_036566325.1 Burkholderiales bacterium
TCCGGCACCGTTCATGGTTCGACTGTTCGCAAGCTCGCGCTCATCACCAACGGCCGGAAACGCGTGCAAGTCACCAACTCTCCGTTCTTCCCGAGCCAGTCGAGGATGAACGGAGGAGTCATGTGTCCTCGTCATGCGGGCCGTTCACGGTTCGATCGTTCGGCTGAAGTCCTCGCACTTACACAGTATCATCGCGTGTTCGATTGCAAAGCGATGATGCCGTGAGCCAGTTCGTCTACTCCATGCGCCGGGTGAACAAGGTCGTTCCCCCGAAGCGCCAGATCCTCAAGGATATTTCCCTCAGTTTTTTCCCCGGCGCGAAAATCGGCGTGCTCGGCCTGAACGGCTCGGGCAAGTCCAGCCTGCTGAAAATCATGGCGGGCGTGGACAAGAACTTCGACGGTGAAGCGGAGCCCATGCCGAATCTGAGCGTCGGCTTCCTGCAGCAGGAACCGCAACTCGATCCGGAAAGCACCGTACGCCAGGAAGTCGAAGCAGCACTCGGTGAGCTGATGGGCGCAAAGCAGAAGCTCGACGAAATCTATGCGGCATACGCGGAGCCCGACGCCGACTTCGACAAACTTGCCGAAGAACAGGCGAAGTACGAAGCCATCATCGCCGCGGCGGGCAACGACGTTGAACACCAACTCGAACTCGCCGCCGATGCGCTGCGCCTGCCGCCCTGGGATGCGGTCATCAAGAATCTGTCCGGCGGCGAGAAGCGTCGCGTCGCGTTGTGCAAGCTGCTGCTGGAAAAGCCCGACATGCTGCTGCTCGACGAACCGACCAACCACCTCGACGCGGAATCGGTCGAGTGGCTCGAACAATTTCTGACCCGCTTTCCCGGTACGGTCGTCGCCGTCACGCACGATCGCTACTTCCTCGACAACGCCGCCGAATGGATTCTCGAACTCGATCGCGGCCACGGCATTCCGTGGAAGGGCAACTACTCGAGCTGGCTGGAACAGAAAGAAGAACGCCTGACGCAGGAAGCGAAGCAGGAAGCCGCGCGCGCCAAAGCGATGAAGCAGGAACTCGAATGGGTGCGCTCCAACCCCAAGGCACGTCAGGCCAAGAGCAAGGCGCGTATCGCGCGCTTCGAAGAACTCAGTTCGCACGAACATCAGAAGCGCAATGAGACGCAGGAAATCTTCATCCCGGTTGCCGAGCGCCTCGGCGACAAGGTCATCGAGTTCAACAACGTCAGCAAGGGTTTCGGCGATCGCCTGCTGATCGACAACCTCAGCTTCAGCGTACCGCCCGGCGCGATCGTCGGCATCATCGGCCCGAACGGCGCGGGTAAATCCACGCTGTTCCGCATGCTCACCGGCAAGGAACAACCTGACTCGGGCGAGGTGGTGCTCGGACCGACGGTACAGCTTGCCTTCGTCGATCAGAGCCGCGAGAACCTGCAGAACAACAAGACCGTCTTCGAAGAACTGGCCGGCGGCTCGGACATCCTCACCATCGGCAAATTCGAAATGCCCTCGCGCGCCTACATCGGCCGCTTCAACTTCAAGGGCGGGGATCAGCAGAAAATCGTCGGCAATCTTTCGGGTGGCGAACGCGGCCGACTGCATCTGGCCAAAACGCTCATGGCCGGCGGCAACGTACTGCTGCTCGACGAGCCGTCGAACGACCTGGACGTCGAAACGCTGCGCGCACTGGAAGATGCATTACTCGAATTCGCCGGCTGCGTGATGGTCATCTCGCACGATCGCTGGTTCCTCGACCGTATTGCCACGCACATCCTCGCCGCCGAAGGCGAATCGCAATGGAATTTCTTCGCCGGCAACTATCAGGAATACGAGGAAGACAAGAAGAAACGTTTGGGTGAAGACGTCGGGCCGAAGCGGATCCGATACAAGCCGATCACGCGCTAAAGGAGGCTTCGATCAAGGTTTTTGGAATAAGCTGTCGCGAGCGCCGGTTGTACAGGCAATTGATTACTTTGCCCTCGCTTGTACAGCTTCGCGCACTCGCGACCATCCTCGGTACTTGATCGTGCCTTCTCCAATCGAAGGCGGCGCAGCGTGCCCTTGCGGCACAGGCAGACGCTACGCCGAATGTTGCGGCAAGTTCCATCATGGGGCCGTACCGCAACGCGCGGACGAACTCATGCGTTCGCGCTATGCCGCGTACGCGCTTGGGTTCGATCAGTACGTGCTCGATACCTGGCATCCGTCGACGCGCCCTGCGTCACTCGATCTGACGGCGGACCAGCAAGGCATGAAGTGGATCGATCTCGACGTGAAGCGGCACGAACAATTCGACGGGGGCAACGCTATCGTCGAATTCGTCGCGCGCTACAAAATTGCCGGGCGCGCACATCGCATGCACGAAGTGAGCCGCTTCGTGCGCGAAGATGGGCGGTGGCTCTACGCGGGGCCGGCGGAAGAAACCGACGCTTCACGGTAAAGGGTTATATGGATCGTGGCGACGAACAGGACTGGATTCCCGCCACAGCCTGCCCTCGAATGTTTTAATCGGGGACGGGAATGACGAAACGAACGCAATGAATATCTGGGTTGATGCAGACGCCTGTCCGGGCGTGATCAAGGACATCCTGTTTCGGGCGGCTGAACGAACGCAAACATTGACGACCTTCGTCGCCAACCGTTTTTTGCGCCTGCCGCCCTCGCCCTATGTGCATGCCGTGCAAGTGCCAAAGGGGTTCGATGTGGCGGACAACCACATCGTCGAAATCGCGCAACCGGGCGATCTTGTGATTACGGCGGACATCCCGCTCGCAGCAGAGATCATCGAGAAAGGAGCGCATGCGTTGAATCCGCGCGGCGAACTCTACAGCAATGAAAACATTCGCGAGCTGCTGAACATGCGCGATTTCATGGACACCATGCGGTCGAGCGGCGTGCAGACCGGCGGGCCGCCCGCGTTCAGCAAGGCCGATGCGCAATCATTCGCGAATCAGCTCGATCGTTTTCTTGGCCGAATAAAGAATATTTGAGTCTGCACCTGGCAGAGCCATTCCGGCTCGTACATCCTTCGACCGGCACAAGGCGCACGGCATCAGCGTTTCCCTACAACGCTCAATTGGGCGGCAAAGCTGAAGCCGCAGGCTGAACCTCGCGTATCAGCAATCCCGTCGACGAGACGCGCAGTTCGAATTGCGCCGGGCCGGTGACGGGAACAAAGCTCGCGGAGCCGTACTCCGCATCCAGCAGAGGTTCGAGAAAAGCGTACCGCTGGCGCAGATCGAAAATATCGACAATCCTGTTCTGTCTCAGCGAGTGCATACTGCGCTCGGCGGTGCGTTCTTCTTCAATTGCGTAGTAACGCCCTCCCACACGATCGAGTTCATAGGCCGAATGCAGACCCATGAAGTTAGCCAACGGCTTCCACTTCAGGATATGCGCATCGACGTAGATCGCATCGCCCGCCACTTCGTAGCTGCGTTCGCTGCCGTCCGGAAAACGGAACGTCGCGAAGAAACGTTTCGGCGCCAGGGGCTGCACCGAAATTTGTGCTGCAAGCGCTTCGTGCGTGAGCGCGCGATAACCCTGGATGCCGATTGCCAGCGTCCCGAGCAATCCGCCCAGCGCCAACAGACAACCGGCTGCGAGCGCACGGATGACGAAACGCAGCGGCTTGATGCGCAGCAGCGCAACCAGTGCGGCCATGCTGAGCACGACGCCCAGCACACCGAAAATCAGACCGGCGATAAAAAACGGCGAAGTGAGCAGCGCGTCCGGCACGTTATCGTCACGATCCCTTCATCGCCACCAGCGTCTGCCGGCCCCACCATTCATCGCCCGGCGTGACTGTGACCTTGTTGCGCGCCGCTGCGGCCTCGACACAGAGCATGCGGCGAAACGCGGTCGGTGCCATGTCTGACAATTTCGCGCTCGCCTGCTCCCACGGATTCCACACCACGACGTCGGGAAAACCTTCGGCGTTGATGCCCAGGCTGCGCTTGCCGTCGCGCAACAGTAGCGGGCGCTCGACGTCGTGATAGACGCGATCGAGTTCTGCATTCACCTGCAGGGTCGGGCCGCTGTCCTTCGCGATCGCGTTGCCTTGGACGGCATCGCGATACTGATGCCCATACAGACCTTCGAGCACACTCTCTTCGACTTCCCTGACGCGCAGATAGGTATGCAGTGCCGCCGTGAAGCTGATCGATTCCTCGCCGGTATTTTCTACACCGAGCTCCAGGTCAAGACGATCTTCCGCAATCAGCAAGGTGATTTCGGCCTTGAAAGCATGCGGCCACAACTGGCGCGTCTGCGCATCGTCGCTCAGCTCGAGGGTGACCATTGCATAGGCGTCATCCGTCTGCTGCGACGCGACCCGCCAGGTATGGGTGCGCGCAAAGCCATGCTTGGGCAAATCGCCGAGCCCGGAGAACTGCGGAAAGCAGACCGGGATGCCGCCGCGCACAGCCGACTGCCGATCGAAACGCGCGCGCTCACTGAGGAACAACCACTCCTCGCCGCCAGCAGGTATCCACGAAAGCACTTGCGCGCCATAGAGAGAAATGACGGCGCTCGCGCCGTCGGGCGTCCGGAGCTGTAGTGCGTCGATGCCCTGGAATTGAATTGATTCGATTTTTGCAGCCATGAACTTTAAGGAAGTCTCTGATGACGGTACTTCGGTCAAGGATATCGCGAACACAAGGCGTCGATTGCCTGCCCGCGCTCGGCCGCGCACAAATCGACCCATCCGCAGTGCGCCAGGAGGGCCGCACTGATCGATGAAGCCGCCTCGCCAGGGAGCCTCAGGCTGAGGCGCTAGCCACGACCAACGAAGGGCATCTTGGTCGCCAGGACGGTCATGGATTGCACGTTGGCCTCGAGCGGCAGCCCCGCCATGTACAGAACCGCTTGCGCAACGTGTTGCACATCCATGACCGGCTCGATGGCGAGTTCGCCGTTTGCCTGCGGCACGCCCTGCGTCATTTTTGCGACCATTTCCGTTGCGGCGTTACCGATATCGATCTGCCCGCAGGCAATATCGTATTTGCGTCCGTCCAGCGAAGTCGACTTGGTCAGGCCGGTAATCGCATGCTTCGTGGCGGTATACGGTGCCGAGTTGGGACGCGGCGCATGCGCGGAGATGGAACCGTTGTTGATGATGCGTCCGCCGCGCGGCGTTTGCGCCTTCATCAATCTGAACGCGGCCTGTGTGCAAAGAAAAGCGCCGGTGAGATTGATATCGACCACGTTCTTCCACTGGTCGAACGGCACCTCTTCCACCGAGGCCGCGAAGGCGCTGACCCCCGCGTTATTGAACAGCACATCGAGCCGGCCGAAATTTTCTTTCACTTTCGCGAACGCCGCATCGACCGATTCCGGCTTCGAGACGTCGGCCGGCAGAACGAGCACGCGATCGTCCGGCACTTGCGCCGCCGACGCGGTTGCTTCGAGCGGCGCCTGACGGCGCCCGATGAGCGCGACACGATAGCCGTCTTTCAACAGGGCAATGGCAACGGCCTTGCCGATGCCCGAACCTGCGCCGGTCACCAGCGCTACGCGTAGATGTGCTTGCATGCTGCGTTGCTTTCAGTCGGAGGGAGCGAGCGTTTGCGAGGCGGTGATTTTCGGCGCGCGATCCATGCTGTACATCAGGAACACCAGCGCAACAGTTGCGACCAGCATCAGATACGGACCGAACAACCAGAACACCAACGGCACGCAATAATAATACGCGCGCATGCCGATGGTATGGAACCGCCCGGCGCGATTGAGATGGAACGCGACGTAGCGCGGCGTGATGGCGCGATCCTGCAAGGCCGCCGGCACGTTGATCATGTAACCCACGTGGATGAACATGCGTATCGCCATGGTGAAGGCGAAGAAACCGGCAAACAGATCCAGTAGCAGGAACAGCAGCTTGGCGATGAAGAATTCGGTATTTCTCGCGCCGGCAATATTCAGCGCATGCCAGGCCGACGACAGATCCGAACCCTGCGCGCTCAAGGTCAGCGTCCCGATGATGAGCAGCACAGCAGTCGAGGCGAGAAAGGTCGGCCCCATGATCGAGTTGCGCAAGGTCTGCACCGCGAGCACGTCCTTGTTCGTGCTCGACATCACGCTCTCCACCCAGGCTGCACGCGCCAGCGCATTGACGGCCTGCACGGTGTAGAGCGGATCCTTGCGCAAGCGCAGATGCAGAAACAGTTGATAGCCGGCAATCATCGCTGCCGAAATGATGGCGGCGATCAGATCATTGCCGAGCGCATGCAGAACCCGATCATCCATCTCCATCGCGCACTCCCTGTTGCGTTATCGTGTGGAGCATCGCCGCGCATGCGGCGCGGCGTCAAGTATTTGACCCATCAAGACATCGCAAGACGATATTCCGCGGCGCTCAGTGCGCCAGTTCTTCGAGGATGGGGCAGTCGGGTCGTTCGTCGCCATGGCAATGCCGCGCGAGATGACGCAGCGAATCGCGCATCGCTTCGAGCTCGGCGATCTTCTCTTCCAGCGCGTCGATATGGCTCAACGCCAACCGCTTCACTTCCGCGCTGGCACGCCGTTTGTTACGCCAGAGCGCGAGCAGTTTGCCGATTTCGTCGATGGTGAAACCCAGCGCACGCGCCCGACGAATGAAAACGAGCTGGTGAATATCGTTTTCCGTATAGAGCCGATAGCCCCCCTGCGTGCGCGACGCGCGCGGCACGAGACCGATGGCTTCGTAATAGCGCACCATCTTCACCGACACGTCTGCGCGCTCGGCGGCCTGACCGATGCTGTACAGCCCTTCCCGCCGCGCATCGGCCATGTCCAGGCGGTTCCGCGTCGCAGTCTTCATCGCTTGCCTCCCGGCTTCCAGCGTCGCAAGGTCAAGGCATTGGTTACCACGCTCACGCTCGACAGCGCCATCGCGGCACCGGCCACGACCGGACTCAGAAAACCGAGCGCCGCGAGCGGCAGGCCGATGACGTTGTAGATGAACGCCCAGAACAGGTTCTGGCGAATCTTGCCGTACGTGCGATGCGAAATATCGATGGCGTCGGCCACCAGCGACGGATCGCTGCGCATCAGCGTGATGCCCGAGGCATGCATCGCCACATCAGTGCCCGAGCCCATGGCGATGCCAACGTCAGCGGCGGCAAGCGCGGGCGCATCGTTGACGCCGTCGCCCACCATTGCCACCAGCCGACCGCCCTGCTTGAACGACTGGATCACCGCCGCCTTTTCTTCCGGCAGGACGTCGGCGCGCACATCGTCGATGCCGATACGCTGGGCGATGGCATGCGCGCTCGCAGGATTGTCGCCGCTTACCATCGCGGTGCGGATGCCGGCCGCATGCAGACGATCGACCGCCTGCTTCGCTTCGGGTTTGAGTTCGTCGCCGAAGCCCAGCACCGCGAGCACGCGCGGCGATGCGCCGCGTTCGATCAACCAGGAAACCGTGCGGCCTTGCGCACGCAATGCATCCGCACGCGCCGCGAGCATGGCGGGAATGCGCGCGCCTTCCTCATCCACCAGACGCGCGCTGCCGAGCGCGAATTCGCACCCTTCGACGCGGGCGACGAGTCCGCGACCGGCCTTGATGCGAATATCGGATGCCGCGGGGATTTCGAGTTTTTCCGCTTCCGCTGCCTGCACCACCGCCTTGGCGAGCGGATGTTCGCTCGCACGCTGGATCGCCGCCGCGATGCGCAGCAGTTCGCGCGTATCGCCTTCGCCTTCCAGCACGACGAGTGTCGGTTCGCCGCGCGTGAGCGTACCGGTTTTATCGAAGGCCACAACGCCGATGCGATGCGCGATTTCGAGCGCCTCTGCGTCCTTGATGAGAATGCCGTGACGCGCCGCCGCGCCGGTGCCCACCATGATGGCGGTCGGCGTGGCCAGTCCGAGCGCGCAGGGACAGGCAATCACCAGCACCGCGACCGCGTTGAGCACGGCGTGCTCCCAGCCGGCCGCACCGCTCAGTCCCCACGCCAGCAATGTGATCAGCGCGATCGCCAGCACGACAGGAACGAATACCGCACTGACCTGATCGACCAGGCGCTGAATCGGCGCTTTCTGCGCTTGCGCGTTCTCAACCAGACGAATGATGCGTGCCAGGGCGGTTTCCGCCCCGATGGCGGCAGTGCGCGCGATCAGCACGCCCTCCCCGTTCACCGCGCCGCCGGTGATGCGCGCACCGGGGG
>DATCWO010000120.1:0-11965 GCA_036566325.1 Burkholderiales bacterium
CGAAGACGCGGCGCAAGTGATTTCGCGCATGGTCGATCTGGTCATGATCCGCACCTTCGAGCAGGACATCATCGAACGCTTCGCCAAGCATTCGCGCGTCCCGGTGATCAACGGTCTGACCAACGAATATCACCCCTGCCAAGTGCTGGCCGACATCTATACCTACATCGAACATCGCGGCACGATCCAGGGCAAGACAATCGCCTGGATCGGCGACTCCAACAATGTCTGCAACACCTGGTTGCAGGCCGCCGAGGTGCTTGATTTCAACGTGCACGTCTCGACCCCGCCCGGCTACGAAGTCGAACCGGAACGCGCCGGCTTGTACGGCACCGACAATTTCGAAAGCTTCGCCGACCCGATGGATGCCGCGCGCGGCGCCGATCTCGTCACGACGGATGTCTGGACCAGCATGGGCTTTGAAGCCGAGAACGAGGCGCGACTGCGCGACTTCGCCGACTGGATGGTCGACGCCGACATGATGCGCGAGGCCGCGCCGGACGCGTTGTTCATGCACTGCCTGCCGGCGCACCGTGGCGAAGAAGTCGCCGCCGAAGTCATCGACGGTCCGCAAAGCGTGGTGTGGGACGAAGCCGAAAACAGACTGCATGCGCAAAAAGCGCTGATGGAGTATCTGCTGCTCGGCCGCGTGAACAGCTGACGCAACCGCACGTTTTCGATGGACGCACTGAACTAATCTCCCGCATGACGCGCATGGTCTGAATTCGCGCTCTGCTTTTACAGCCCCTCTCGCCCTCATAAAAAAGATCATGGCTACGAAGTCGAAAAAACGCATCAAGAAAGTTGTGCTCGCCTATTCCGGCGGCCTCGATACCTCGGTCATTCTGAAATGGTTGCAGGACGTGTACGACTGCGAAGTCGTCACTTTCACCGCAAACATCGGCCAAGGCGAAGAAGTCGCCCCTGCCCGTGCCAAGGCCCGAAAATTCGGCGTGAAGGAAATCTTCATCGACGATCTGCGCGAAGAGTTTGTCGGCGACTTCGTCTTCCCGATGTTTCGCGCCAACGCGCTGTATGAGGGCGAATACCTCCTCGGCACCTCGATCGCCCGCCCGTTGATCGCCAAGCGGCAGATCGAAATCGCGCGTCTGACCGGCGCCGACGCCGTGGCGCACGGCGCGACCGGCAAGGGGAATGATCAGGTGCGCTTCGAACTGGGCTATTACGCGCTCGAACCGAAAATCCAGATCATCGCGCCCTGGCGCGAATGGGATCTGAACTCGCGCGAGAAACTGCTGGCCTACGCCGACGCCAACGGTATTCCGGTGGAAGGCAAGAAGCGCAAAGGCGGCGCACCCTACTCCATGGACGCCAACCTGCTGCACATCTCCTACGAAGGCGGCGTCCTCGAAGACCCGAACTTCGAGCCCGAAGCCGACATGTGGCGGCTCACCGTTTCGCCGGAGCGCGCGCCTGCGCGCGGCGAATACATCACCATCGACTATGTGCATGGTGATCCGGTCGCGGTCAACGGCCGGGAATTATCGCCGGCCAAACTGCTGACGAAGCTCAACCAGCTGGCCGGCAAACACGGCATCGGCCGGCAGGATCTGGTGGAGAACCGCTACGTGGGGATGAAGTCGCGCGGCTGCTATGAAACCCCCGGCGGCACCATCATGCTCAAGGCGCATCGCGCGATCGAATCGCTCTGTCTCGATCGCGAAGTCGCGCACCTCAAAGACGATCTGATGCCGCGTTATGCCGCGCTGGTATACAACGGCTACTGGTGGTCGCCCGAGCGCCAGGCGCTGCAAGTGCTGATCGATCACACCCAGCAAACGGTCAACGGCACGGTGCGCCTCAAGCTGTACAAGGGCAACGTGATGGTAGTGGGACGCGAATCGCTCAAGAACTCGCTGTTCGACACCAAGATCTCGACCTTCGAAGACGACCGGGGCGCCTACGATCAGGCCGACGCCGGCGGCTTCATCAAATTGAACGCCCTGCGCATGCGCATCGCGGCGAGCAAGCAGCCTCGCCGTCGCAAGTAAGGGCGCTGTGTACCAAATAAAAAACCCGCCGACGGCGGGTTTTTTATTTGTCCGCAAAAGCGTTGCGCAGCAGCGCCGCGCAACGCTCCGGCCCACTTACTCGTAACGGTTCGCCAGCGTACCGATGCCTTCGATAGTGACGCTCACTTCGCTGCCCGGCTTCATCGAACCGACGCCGACCGATGTGCCGATGGCGATGACATCACCCGGTTCGAGCGTCAGATCCTGCGAGATCAGGCTGACCAGTTTGGCCGGTGAATAGAAGCAGTCCGCCACCGGATAGTTCTGTCGTTCATCGCCGTTGAGCACCAGCTTGATGCTGACTTTCATCGGGTCGATATCGGTCGCCACAACCGGTCCGAACACACCGAAGGTGTCGTAGCTCTTCGCCCGCACCCACTGCGCAAACGTCTTGTCGGCATTGATGACCTCGGCCGCCGTCACGTCGTTGATGCAGGTGTAGCCGAAGATGTAGTTGGGTGCATCCGCTTCCGAAACGCCACTCGCGCGCTTGCCGATCACGATGCCCAGTTCGCCCTCGTACACCACCTTGCCGTCATAGGAAGCGGGCTTGCGGATGGTTTCGCCATGCGCCAGAAACGAGTTCGGCGCCTTGAGCAAATACAGCGGCACGGTCGGATCGGGGTTGCCAAGTTTGGTGGCCAGCGCGCGGAAGTTATTCCACAACGCAATCATTTTGGTCGGCGTGGTAGGCGTCAACACCTTCACGCTGCCGAGCGCCAGCGTTTCGCCAGTCGGTTGTGCAGCGGCAAACATGTCGCCTGTGTGAACCTTGATGGTTTCGCCTTCCAGCGTGCCGAAACCAGTCTTGCCTTGATGTGAGTAACGCAGCCATTGGGCCATGGAAATCTCCCTGTCGTTTGGTAAATCTGAAAGTCGGGGCTCATCCGCGCACGGCGCTGAGCGAAATTCTGCCGGACTGATCGGCAATACCGCCTGCTTTGCTGGCGGGCACACGAACCCGAGCGTTCACCTACACGGAGGTCGGAGTGGACCAACCGAAGGCGCTGGGTCGCCGGGGCCGCTATTGTCGGCTCATCCGGCGCCGCTGCATAGACCACTGAAGCCGTTTTCCGCGCGGCGTGCGAGGTACGCGAGTTAAACTCGCACGCATGATTTTTTCCAGACTACTCATTTCCACCGCCATGGCTACCGCACTCCTGAGCGGCTGCGGCGGCTGGATGGGGCGCGCGCCCGAACGCGGGCCCATCATCGCGCTGCTGCCCGGCAATGTCGAAACCGATCCTTACAGCAAAGCGGCGTATCGCGGCCTGTTGCGCGTCGAAAAAGAACTCGGCATTCCCGTGCAACTGCTCACGCCTGCCGAAAACTCCGAGGAACCGCTGCGCGCTGCGCTGCGTAGCGCGGTAACCTCGGACGCCACGTTGCTGATTGCGGCAGGCGATGAGCCGCGCAAACTGCTGTTGCAGGCGGCCCAGGAATATCCCGACCAGCGTTTCGCTGTCATTGACACGCAATCGGCACAAGCCAACGTCGCGGCCTACGATTTACTGACGGACCAGGGCGCGTGGCTGGCCGGTGCTGCCGCCGGTCTGCTGACCCGAACCAATCTGGTGGGCTACGCTTCCGGCGCACAAGGGCAGGTCTGGCAGCAGGCTTTCGCGGACGGACTGGCGGCAAGCAATGGGCAGGCGCGCCTGATCGCGCGCAGCGACAACAATTCGGCCAGCGAATGGGCCGGCGCTGTTCGCGCAGCGGCCGAAGCGAAAGCCGACGTCATTTATCTGGCCGGTGACGATGCGCCCTATAGCGCGTACGCCGCAGCCCGAGAGCAAAAAATCGCCCTGATCGCGGATCGCCACGAGCGCGGACCGCTCGCCCCCCCGCTGGTCGCCGCCGTGGTCACCGATCCGGGCGAGGCCGTATTCCAGGCCGGGCGAGATCTTTACGATGCCATGTTGAAAGGCGGCACCGTACGTCGTCTGGGTGTTAACGCGCCCAACGCGGTGGGGCTGGTGCTCGCCCGCTCGGTGCCGCAGGCCGTGCACGAACAGTTGGAGATCTATCGCAAGCAACTCACCGTGAGCATCGCAGCAGTCGGCAAGGCCAGCAAGGGTGGCGGACAGGCTGATCGACGCAACGGCTCGCTATAATCGGCGCTTGCTCAGGAGGATCGTCATGCCCTCGTTCGACATCACATCCGAAGTCAACAAGGTGGAATTGAAAAACGCCATCGATCAGGCCAACAAGGAGATCGGCACCCGCTTTGATTTCAAGGGTTCCGACGCTCGACTGGAGCTCAACGAACTGGTCCTGACGATCTATGCCGACGACGAGTTCAAACTGCAGCAGGTGATGGACATCTTCGTCGGCAAATGCGCCAAACGTAACGTCGACGTACGCGCGCTGGACGTGAAGGGCATCGACAAGGTCAGCGGCAACAAGGTCAAGCAGACGGTCAATATTCGCAACGGCATCGAAAGCGACAAGGCCAAGCACATCGTCAAGCTGATCAAGGACAGCAAAATGAAAGTCCAGGCCAGCATTCAAGGCGAAGCAGTGCGTATTTCGGGCGCCAAGCGGGACGACTTGCAGAACGCCATCGCGCTGGTAAAGAAGTCAGTGAGCGATCTGCCGCTGCAGTTCGGCAACTTCCGCGACTAGGGTCAGCCAAGAATCGGACGCGGCGCTTAACTACTGCGTCAATCCCGCATCAGCCCCTCGACCCAGCGGTCGTACAGCTGTCTGGCGACCGCGTTCAGATTTCGCACCCGTTCGTCGAGTGCTTCCAGCATTTCCTCCGGCGTCTGAATGGAAGCGCTGGCGCGATCGCGCAATTCATCTGCCCAGTCCTCGCACCACGCGCGAATCAGGTCAGGCGTCATCTCGACATGGAATTGCATGCCCAGATGCTTACCGAAAACGAACGCCTGATCGGCACAGTAGGCGCTGGACACAATGCGTGTCGCATCGTCAGGAACGGTGAAGGTGTCGCCATGCCAGTGAAAGGCGAGAAACTCGCGGTACGGCGCGAACCAGGCGCGCGCGAGCACGTTCTCATATACCTTCACCCGGCCCCAGCCGATTTCCTTGACCGGATTGCGCGATACCGTGCCGCCCATCGCCTGCGCCATCAGTTGCCCGCCCAGGCAATGCCCGAGGCATGGCACATTGGCCGCAACCGCCGCGCGAATCAAGGCAAGCGAGCGCGGAATCCACGGCAGATCGTCGTTGACGCTCATCGGCCCGCCCATGAACACCAGTCCGGCATATTGACGAGGGTCGCCAGGCACGGCATCACCGGCATCGACGCAGACGAGTTGCCAAGGGATCTCTTTCTCATCCAGGTATGCGGACAAATACCCTGGACCCTCGGTTGAGCTGTGGCGGAATATGGCGACCGGTTTCATGTCAGCGGGGTTGTTGAATGGGTTTGCGGCATCTTATTGCGACAACGTTGTTTCTCTGCGGTTGCGCCCCACCTGCGTTCGCCGTGAGCGTCAATCTGGTTGGCCTGATCGGCAACAAGGCGCTTGTTTCCATCGACGGCAACAAGCCGAAAATGCTCGCCACCGGTCAGCGCAGCGCCGAGGGGGTGATGCTCATTGCCATCGAAGGCCAGCAGGCCACCTTCGAAATCGACGGCAAGACGCATCGCGTCGCGATGGGTCAGCATTATTCCGCACCGACTGAATCCGCGAGCAGCAAAGTGATCCTCACCGCGGACACGCAGGGTCACTTCGTCACCCAGGGCACGATCAACGGCGCTTCCATCACCTTCCTGGTCGATACGGGTGCTACGGCCGTGGCCTTTTCGACCAGCGAAGCGAAGCGGATGGGCATCGACTATCACAAGGCCCCACGTGGCCATGTCGGAACCGCCAACGGCATGGCGACCGCTTATCGCGTCAAGCTCGATATGGTACGCATCGGCCCGGTTACCCTGAACAACGTGGACGGCGTGGTGCTGGAAAGCCCGATGCCCTTCGCCTTGCTGGGTATGAGCTTTCTCAACCGTATGGAAATGAAGCGCGACGGGTCCACAATGACCCTGACGCGGCGATTCTGATGCCCCATCGCTATGCCGGCGCAGCGCCGGCATAAAAATGCTCAGGCAGGACGCGTTTTGTCGCGCTCGATCAGCGCGTAGGCCGAGTGGTTGTGAATGCTCTCGAAATTCTCCGACTCGACCACGTACCATTCGACCCGGTCGTCATCATTCAATTTCGCCGCCACGTCGCGCACCAAGTCCTCGACGAATTTCGGATTGTCATAGGCGCGCTCGGTCACGTATTTCTCGTCCGGCCGCTTCAGCAGGCCGTACAGTTCCGACGAAGCCTCCTGCTCGGCGTAGGCAATCAATTCCTCGATCCAGACCTTTGATTTCGTCTTTGCGCTGATGGTCACGTGCGAGCGCTGATTGTGCGCACCGTAGGCCGAGATGTTCTTCGAACACGGACACAGGCTGGTTACCGGCACAACAACTTTCATCTTGAAGCACTGCTGACCATTGACGATCTCGCCGATGAACGTGACTTCGTAATCCATCATGCTCTGCACGCCGGACACGGGTGCCGTCTTGTTGATGAAGTAGGGAAACGTCATTTCCACATGGCCTGATTCCGCCTCCAGACGCTTGACCATTTCGGCCACCATGCGCTTGAAGGATTCGACCGAAATCGCGCGTTCGTGCGCATTCAGGATTTCGACGAAACGCGACATGTGCGTGCCCTTGAACTGATGCGGCAGGCCGACGTACATGTTGAAATTGGCGATGGTGTATTGCTCGCCGCCGCCCTGCTCGGCCACTTTCACCGGATGGCGGATGGATTTGATGCCGACCTGGTCGATGGCAAGGTGACGCGTGTCGGCCGAGCTCTGTACGTCAGGAATGGGGCTGAGAGGATCGCGGGTATTCATGTAAAGGCCTTTGCGGGGATACGCCCCGTTGTCTGCGAGGAACCTCGCGGACGCATCGAGGACCATGCCGGTCGTAACGCGGAAACGAGTGCTGCGGGCGGGTGCCGGGCTGCGATTTTACCAATATCGCGCGCGCCGCGCACCCACCGGAAGAAGAGGTGCTATTTCGCTATTTGATATGGTGCCAGTGGAACTGATCGAGCGGCCGCCGCCAGCCGCGTTTCGACGGCTGCCGCGATGCCTTCTGCATCGAGCCCGACCGCGGATAGCAAAAGATTCTGATCGCCATGGTCGACAAAGCGGTCAGGCAAGCCGAGATGCAGGAGCGGAACATTGACCCCACGTGCAGCAAGGCTTTCCGCCACAGCACTGCCGGCACCACCGGCAATGACATTCTCTTCGACCGTGACCAGCAATTCGTATTGCCGGGCCATCTCGACCACCAGCGCCTCGTCCAGCGGCTTGACGAAGCGCATGTTGACGACTGTGGCGTCGAGCGCCTCTGCCGCATCCAGCGCCGGTTGCAACACGGTACCGAAGGCGAGCAGCGCCACGCGTTTGCCGGTGCGCCGCACTTCCGCCTTGCCGATACGCAGCGCCATCATTTCTTTCTCCACCGGAACGCCGGCACCGACACCGCGCGGATAGCGGACCACGGCGGGCGAATCGAGCTGGAAACCGGTGTAGAGCATCTGGCGGCATTCATTCTCGTCCGCCGGCGTCATGATGGTGAGATTCGGAATACAGCGCATATAGGACAGATCGAATGCGCCATGGTGAGTCGCGCCGTCGGCGCCGACCAGGCCAGCACGATCGAGCGCAAACAACACCGGCAGATTCTGGATCTGCACATCGTGTATGAATTGGTCGTAGCCGCGCTGCAGGAAGGTCGAATAAATCGCCACCACGGGCTTCATGCCTTCGCACGCCAGACCGGCGGCAAAGGTCACGGCGTGCTGCTCGGCGATGCCGACATCGAAATACCGATCCGGAAAACGTTGCTCGAACCGCACCAGGCCCGAGCCTTCGCGCATCGCCGGCGTGATTGCCACCAGTCGCTTGTCGCGCTCGGCCATGTCGCATAACCAGTCGCCGAACACCTGCGTGAAAGTCGGCTTCGCACCTGGTTTGGGGCCGCCGACAATCCCGGCTTCTGGGACGAACTTCGATACGCCGTGATACAGCACCGGATCGGCTTCCGCGAGTTTGTAGCCCTGCCCCTTGTGCGTGACCACATGCAGGAATTGCGGACCTTTCAGCGCCTTGATGTTACGCAGCGTAGGAATGAGTGATTCCAGATCATGTCCATCGATCGGCCCGACATAGTTGAAGCCGTATTCCTCGAACATCGTGGACGGCACGACCATGCCCTTGGCGTGTTCCTCGACTTTCTTCGCCAGTTCCCACAATGGCGGCACATTCGACAACACTTTTTGCGCCGCGCGCCGCGCCAGCCGATAGGCGCGACCGGACACGAGGCGCGCGAGATAGCGGTTCATCGCGCCGACCGCCGGCGAAATCGACATGTCGTTGTCGTTCAAAATCACCAGCAGATCCGTATCCATCACGCCGACGTTGTTCAGCGCCTCGAAGGCCTGTCCCGCGGACATCGCGCCGTCGCCGATCACGGCCACGCAACGACGCGGCTCGCCTTTCAGCTTGGCCGCCTGCGCCATGCCGAGTGCAGCCGAAATCGAAGTGCTCGAATGCGCCGTGCCGAAAGTGTCGTACGCGCTTTCTCCGCGTTGCGGAAAACCGGAAATGCCACCGAGCATGCGCAAGCGCGCCATGCCTTCGCGACGTCCGGTGAGTATCTTGTGCGGATAGGTCTGATGCCCGACATCCCACACGATGCGATCCTCGGGCGTGTCGAATACGTAATGCAGCGCGATGGCGAGTTCGACCGTGCCGAGATTGGAAGACAGATGACCGCCGGTCTTGCTGACCGATTCGAGAATGAAGGCGCGCAGTTCGTCGGCGACCTGCTGCAGACGCTCGCGATCGAGCCGGCGCAGCGCGCTCGGATCGTCAATGCTATGAAGGAGTTCGTACACGTTGGTCAGAAGCGTCGCAGCACGATGAAATCTGCGAGCGCACGCAAATGGCGCGCCCGCTCACTGAAGGGTTCAAGCGCCGCGTGCGCATCCAGGCGCAACTGTTCGGCACGTTCCTTCGCCTGGGTGATGCCGAGCAGGCTGACATAAGTCGGCTTGCCTTGCGCGGCATCCTTGCCGGCGGTCTTGCCGAGCGCTTCGGTCGGCGCTTCGGCATCGAGGATATCGTCCACCACCTGGAACGCAAGACCGACGCACTTGGCATAACGATCAAGCTTTTCCAGTTCCCCCACATTCAGCCGACCGCAATGCGCGCCGAGCAGAACCGAGGCGCGAATCAGCGCGCCGGTCTTGAGAATGTGCATCAACTCGAGCTCGGGCAGCGTGAGCGTCTTGCCCACTGCGGCCAGATCAATGGCCTGACCACCCGCCATGCCGGTACTGCCGCTGGCCTGAGCGAGTATGCGCAACATTTCCACCTGCGCCGCCGTATCGTCCGGCATCGCGTGGCGCGCGAGCACTTCAAACGCCAGCGCCTGCAGCGCATCGCCAGCCAGCATGGCGGTTGCTTCGTCGAACTGCACATGCGTGGTCGGACGCCCGCGCCGCAACACGTCATCGTCCATGCACGGCAGATCGTCATGAATCAGCGAATAGGCGTGAATGAACTCGACCGCGCAAGATGCAATGGCCAGACGTTCGGGCGTCGCGCCCGCCGCGGCGCCGGCGGCGTGCACCAGCAACGGCCGCACGCGCTTGCCACCGCCGAGCACGGCGTAGCGCATCGCCTCGTGCAGGCGAGTCGGAGTTCGCTCTGCAGCGGGAAGTTCATGCGACAGCGCCGTTTCGACGCGCGCCTGGACTGCCGCGGTCCAAGCCTGAAACTCAGGATTCGGATTCGTCACCAGACAGAGCCTTGAGGGTTTCGCCCTCAAGCACACGCACTTGCTGCTGTGCCTGTGCCAGAGTCGTCTGACAGTAACGTGCCAGTTCGAGGCCCCGCTTGTGGGCCGTCAGCGACTGTTCGAGCGTCAGTTGACCCGCTTCCATGCTGGCGACGATGCGTTCGAGCTCCGCGAGTGCGGCCTCGAAGCCGGCCGGGCCTTCCGAAAGGGGAGTGTTGGACATGCTTAAAGGTGCCAGAAAACAAGCGCGCCACATTAGCGGAGGCGCTTGCGCGGGTCAAATTCGATGCCGCTTTAATCTTGATCATCGTTTCGCCGCACGGGCCCGCCACGCTACCCGGGCATCGAAACGAAGGTCTTGATAATTAGAGGGAACTTCGAGGGTATTGAGGGTATCATACCGGCCCCTTCGGGGGATCGGCTGCAATCGAGCAGTACGGGCCTGCGACGCGGGGTCGCAAGAGGGCCGTACCGACGGGCCGAACCGCTTTTTTTCAGCCTTCCTTAGGAGGAAAGGGACGCGATGTCGGATCTGCCGCGCAATCGGTCGCAGTTCGAGCAAGCCAGCCCGCAACTGCCCGTTTCCTGGTATTTCGATGAGCAGCTTCACGCGGTGGAGCAACGACTGCTGTTCGAACAAGGACCGGGTTACATCGGCCACGAACTGATGGTGCCCGAGGTCGGCGACTATCACTCGCTGGCCTGGCTCGACCACGCGAAAATGCTGGTGCACAACGCCAATGGCGTTGAACTACTCCACAACATCTGTCGTCATCGGCAGGCCATCATGCTGGAGGGCCGCGGCAACCAGCGGAACATCGTCTGTCCCCTGCACCGCTGGACTTACGATCTGCAGGGCACGCTGGTCGGCGCGCCGCACTTCGCCGAAACCCCGTGCAAATCGCTCGACCGGACGCCGCTGCAAAACTGGAACGGCTTGCTCTTCGCGGGACAACGCGACGTCGCACGCGATCTCGCGCGCCTGGGACCGCTGACCGATTTCGATTTTTCCGGCTACGTCTACGATCGCACCCACCTCAGCGAATACCGGCAGAACTGGAAGACCTTCATCGAGGTTTATCTCGAGGACTATCACGTCGAACCCTTCCATCCGGGTCTGGGCAACTTCGTGACCTGCAAGGATCTGCGCTGGGAATTCGGCGATCACTATTCGGTGCAGACGGTGGGGATCAACAACGCGCTGGCGAAAGCGGGTTCGCCGGTGTACGAAAAATGGCATGAAGTACTGCGCAATTACATGGGCAAGGTCTCACCGCGCTACGGCGCGATCTGGATGCTGTACTACCCGAACATCATGCTGGAGTGGTATCCGCATGTGCTGGTCGTCAGCACGCTCATTCCGCGCGGCCCGCAACATACGACCAACGTGGTCGAGTTCTATTATCCGGAAGAGATCGCACTGTTCGAACGCGAGTTCGTGGAAGCGCATCAGGCCGCGTATCTGGAAACGGCGCTCGAGGACGACGAAATCGCCTGCCGCATGGATCGCGGTCGCCGCGCGCTGTTCGATATGGGGCGGAACGATGTCGGCCCGTATCAGCACCCCATGGAAGACGGCATGCTGCATTTTCACGAGTACCTTCGCGACCGGCTGGCCGGCCACTATTAGAAGAATCGACGAGGGCGGAGAATGGAGCGTGGTAAATCGCTCTCCGCGCTCGACTCTCGGCGCTCACTTATGCCTTCCTACACCACGCTGATCGATGCGCAGGCACTGGCACGGCACCGCGACGATGCGGACTGGATCGTAGTGGATTGCCGTCATGATCTTGCGCAGCCGCAGCAAGGCCGCATCGACTACGGTGCGGGTCATATTCCGGGCGCGCGCCATCTGCATCTGGACGACGATCTTTCCGGCGCAAAAACGGGACGCAACGGACGCCATCCACTGCCCGCGGTACAGGCACTGGAGGACACCTTCGGTCGCATCGGCATCGACGACAGCAAACAGGTCGTCGCCTACGATGCCCACGGCGGCATGTATGCCGCGCGCGTGTGGTGGCTGCTGCGCTGGCTGGGGCATGACGCAGTCGCGGTCCTCGACGGCGGCCTGCCGGCCTGGACGGATGCA
>DATCWO010000129.1:0-2077 GCA_036566325.1 Burkholderiales bacterium
AAAGGATGGCAAAGCCGGCTGGAAGCTGACGTTGCGCGCGCCGAGCTACATTCCGGTATTGCAGTACGCGGACAACCGCGCATTGCGCGAGCAGCTTTATCACGCGTTCGTCACCCGCGCGAGCGAGTTCGGCAAAGCCGATCTGGACAACACGCCGTTGATCGGAGAAATCCTCACACTGCGACGTGAAGCGGCGCATCTGCTCGGCTACGCCAATCATGCGGAAGTGTCGCTGGTGCCAAAAATGGCTGACTCGCCACAGCAGGTACTCGATTTTCTTGAAGACCTAGCCGCCAAGGCCTTGCCGTTCGCGCGCAGGGACTACGCCGAACTCAAGCGGTTCGCCGCAGCCGAAGTCGGCCTGGACGAGTTGCAGTCCTGGGACGTGGCTTACGTTTCGGAAAAATTGCGCGTCCAACGCTATGCCTTCTCTGAACAGGAAGTGAAGCAGTACTTCCCCGAAGGCAAGGTACTCGAAGGGCTGTTCCGCGTAGTGTCGACGATTTACGGATTGCGCATTGAAGAGGCGCCGGCGGAGACTTGGGATTCCACGGTGCGCTTCTTTCGCATCAATGATGCGCGCGGCGCGCACGTCGGCAGCTTCTATCTCGATCTCTATGCGCGCGAGACCAAACGCGGCGGCGCCTGGATGGATGATGCGATCACGCGTCGTGTTGTGGAATCGAAAGTGCAGGCGCCAGTCGCCTATCTGGTCTGCAATTTCTCCGCCCCAGTGGG
This sequence comes from Burkholderiales bacterium, assembly GCA_036566325.1. Lineage (GTDB taxonomy): Bacteria > Pseudomonadota > Gammaproteobacteria > Burkholderiales > SG8-39 > ZC4RG42. Next base: position 739 of record DATCWO010000129.1, read on the forward strand.
CGGCAAACCCGCGCTGTTCACGCACGACGAAGTGCTGACGCTGTTCCACGAATTCGGCCACGGCCTGCATCATCTGCTCACCCGGGTCGAACACTACGGCGTATCGGGCATACACGGCGTGGAATGGGACGCGGTCGAACTGCCCAGTCAGTTCATGGAAAACTTCTGCTGGGAATGGGATGTGTTGCGTCACATGACCGAGCATTGCGAGACCAAAGAGTCGCTGCCTCGCACGCTGTTCGACAAGATGATCGCCGCGAAGAATTTCCAGTCCGGCATGCAGACGGTCCGCCAGCTCGAATTCTCGTTGTTTGACCTGCATCTGCATTACGACTTCGATCCGGCCGGCACGAAGACCCCGCTGCAGTTGCTCGATGAGATCCGCAGCCGTGTGGCGGTATCGATTCCGCCGGCCTACACGCGGTTTCCGAACAGCTTCAGCCACATCTTCGCCGGCGGCTACAGCGCCGGCTATTACAGCTATAAATGGGCCGAAGTGCTGTCGGCGGACGCCTACAGCCTGTTCGAAGAGAACGGCGTGCTCGACCCCGCCACCGGCGCGAAATTTCGCGACGAGATTCTTGCCGTCGGCGGCAGCCGGCCGGCAATCGAATCGTTCAAGGCGTTTCGTGGTCGCGAACCGCAAGTCGATGCGCTGCTGCGCCATAACGGCATGGTCGAAGCGGCCTGAGCTTCCAGCGATACCTGTGACGAAACCCGCACCGCGGCTTACATAGCGCGGCGCGGCAGGCCGTCGCCCAGGCGCGCGGTGCTACCATGCCGTCGTCATTCCGCATCGACGATCGACACCATGCGCACCACAATAATTGCCTGCACTGCAATTGCGCTCACGCTTCTTGCAAGCGCTTCCTTTGCCGAAACCTATCGCTGGCTCGATCAGAACGGCCGCGTGCATTACACGGATACGCCGCCGCCCCCGACTGCGACCCAGGCCGAAGAAAAGAAGCTCAGCAGTAACGTGGTGCAGACCGATGCGTTGCCGTATAGCGCGCAACTGGCGGTGAAGAATTTTCCGGTCACGCTGTATTCGGCTGCCAACTGCGGCCAGCCTTGTACCGACGGACGCAATCTGCTCGTCAAGCGCGGCGTCCCGTTCAAGGAAATCGCAGTCGGTGACGAGAAGTCGCGCGAAGCGCTCAAAAAAGCATCCGGCTCGGATGAGGTGCCGGTACTCACGGTCGGTCATGATGCTCGCAAGGGCTATCAACAGGGAACATGGCATGCAGCGCTCGACGCCGTCGGTTACCCGAAATCCGGCCCCGTAGGCGCCGCATCGAAGCGCGAACCGGCAAAACCCGCGATGGAACAGCAACCCGAA
>DATCWO010000193.1:0-4026 GCA_036566325.1 Burkholderiales bacterium
CGCCGCGAAGGCGCCATCGAAGCCGCGGCGAAAAGCGCGGCGCGCTCCATCGGTTCGCAGATTGGCCGCGAGATCACCCGCGGCGTATTGGGCTCCATCTTCGGCAAGAGACGTTGAGCGCCGCGGCAAGGTCGAACGAAAGCGCCAACAGTCGTTATCGCACGCTCGGGCTATTACTCGCAGCGGGCGGCGTGCTGGCGTTTTCGGTGCGGCCGATTTTCATCAAACTCGCCTACGCCTACGTACGCGATCCGGTCACGCTGATCGCGCTGCGCATGGTGTTTTCGCTGCCTTTTTTTATCTTCGCCGCATGGTGGACGCAGCGTGGCAAAACCCCCGACCCGATTTCGCGACGCGATGCATGGGCGATCGTCGCGCTCGGCGTGACGGGCTACTACGTCGCCAGCTTCCTCGATTTCCTCGGCTTGCAGTACATCACTGCGGGCCTCGCGCGACTGGTCCTGTTCATGTACCCGACCATCGTGGTGCTGCTGAGCTGGTTCTGGTTGCGCAAACCGCCGCGCGGGCCCGAGCTGCTCGCGCTGTTCGTCACCTACATCGGCCTCGCGCTCGTGCTGGCCAGCTCGGTCGTCGGGCAGCATGAGCACTTGGCGCTCGGCGCCGGACTGGTGTTTGGCAGCGCGATCGCATATGCGGTGTATCTGGTCGCCGGCACGCAGGTGATCCGCCGCGTCGGTTCGATTCGTTTCAGTGCCTACGCGTTGATGGTGGCCAGCCTGTGCTGCATCCTGCAATTCATCGTGCTGCGCCCGTGGTCGGCACTCGATCTGCCCGCACCGGTATACGGTTACGCCATCGCCATCGCGGTGCTCAGCACTGTATTACCCGTGTTCATGACGGCCGAAGCACTGAAGCGCGCCGACGCCAACAGCGTCGCCATTCTCGGCGCGCTCGGCCCGGTCAGTGCAATCGTGCTGGGTTATCTGGGATTAGATGAGGTCATGACCGGGCAGCAGATCGGCGGCGCGGTGCTGGTGCTGATCGGCGTGCTGATGGTCAGTCTGCCGTCGCGCCGCTAGCGCCGAGCGCCTGCTTCAACGCGGCGATTTCTTCCTGCACGCGGTCCGGCCCGGGATAAGCGCGGCCCGAGCGCCCGTACCAATAGCGTGCGTTGGGATAATCGCCTTCGAGAATATGGACGATGCCATGCGCCCATGCGGCGATCGTGCCGCTTTCTTTCTGCACGATGGAATGCGCGGCCTCCCAATTGCCTGTTTCGAGGAACACCAGCGCCTGCTTGAGACTCATATCGCTTACCGTGAAACGTGGAACGCGAGCAGTATAGGGAAAGTCCGTTTCAAGTGCCGAGTATGGTCGCGAGTGCGGGACCGCGAAGGGCGGAGCAGGTTCCATCGGCTTCACCGATGGATGCGACCCCGGAGCGGGCTGTGATGTGCCGATTCGTCCGCGTTCCTTTATGTGCCTTTGCGGTCGCATCCCCTAAAGGACCCCTGCTCCACGCGTCGGCACATGCTGTACGAAGCGAGGGCAAAGCAATCCGTGTCTTAGCCGCGTCAAGCTCGCATTGTCGTTGGCCAAAGAACCTTGACCAGGCTTCCATCGATTTGTCACCGATAACCGCAGGTATCTCATGAACGCACCCGACTTCGTATTTCCTTATCCCCTCAACGACGCGGCGCTGTTCCGCACGCAGTGCTACATCGACGGCACATGGCGCGAGGCCGAAAGTGGACGGACGCTCGAAGTCCGCAATCCCGCCAACGGCCAGGTGCTCGGCACGGTGCCCAACATGGGAGCGGCCGAAACGCGCGCCGCCATCGAAGCCGCCAACGCGGCCTGGCCCGCTTGGCGTGCCACGACGGCGAAGGAACGCGCGACGATGCTGCGCAAGTGGTACGCGCTGATGATCGAGCATCAGGAAGATCTCGCCATCCTGATGACCGCCGAAGAAGGCAAACCGCTGATCGAGGCGCGCGGCGAAATCACGTACGCCGCATCCTTCATCGAATGGTTCGCGGAAGAAGCCAAGCGCGTGTACGGCGAGACCATTCCCGCAACGCAAGACAACCGCCGCATCGTGGTACTGCGCCAGCCGGTGGGCGTCTGCGCAGCGATCACGCCGTGGAATTTCCCCTCGGCGATGATTACGCGCAAAGTCGCGCCCGCGCTCGCGGCAGGCTGCACCATGGTCGTCAAGCCGGCCAGCGCCACCCCTTTCTCCGCGCTGGCACTCGCCGAACTTGCGGAACGCGCCGGCATTCCCAAAGGCGTGTTCAGCGTCGTGACGGGCGACGCCAAGCCGATCGGCGAAGAGATGACCACCAATCCGCTGGTTCGCAAGTTCAGCTTCACCGGCTCGACCGCAACCGGCAAGCTGTTGCTGAAGCAATGCGCTAACACGGTGAAGAAAACCTCGATGGAGCTGGGCGGCAACGCACCGTTCATCGTCTTCAATGATGCCGATCTCGACGCCGCAGCCGATGGCGCGCTCGCATCGAAATATCGCAATGCCGGCCAGACCTGCGTGTGCGCCAACCGCATCCTGGTGCAGTCAGAGGTGTACGACGCCTTCGCCGCCAAGCTCGCCGAACGCGTGCGTAAGATGAAAATCGGTGACGGCATGGAGCCGGGTGTGAACATCGGCCCGCTGATCGACGAAGCCACGGTCGCCAAAGCCGAGGATCACATTGCCGATGCGCTCGCCAAAGGCGCGCGCATCGTGCTCGGCGGCAAACGCCACGAACTCGGTGGGCTCTTTTTCGAGCCCACCATCCTCGCCGACATCGATACTTCGATGAAAGTCACGCGCGAAGAAACCTTCGCACCCGTCGCGCCATTGTTCCGCTTCAACGACGAAGCCGAAGCGATCAAGATGGCGAACGACACCGAGTTCGGTCTTGCCGCATATTTCTATACCCGCGATCTGAGTCGCGCTTGGCGCGTCAGCGAGGCACTCGAATACGGCATGGTCGGCGTCAACGCCGGATTGATCTCCACCGAAGTCGCGCCCTTTGGCGGGGTGAAGGAATCCGGCCTCGGCCGCGAAGGCTCGAAGCACGGCATCGACGAATATCTGGAGGTGAAATACATCGGGATAACGGTCTAGTTTTGGCTGCGATCTCCGCATAGATTTCACTGAGATGCTGACAAGGCGATACGGCAACTTTGCTGATTCGACGCGATCAGGCAACGGCTTCAGCACCTGGCCACAACTGCGGCGCGGGCAAATCGAGCTCGGCGAGGTAAACCGTCAGCGCCTCCGCACCTTCGATCGGCGCGGTGAAGTAAACGGCTTCGTCGAGCGGGCCGTCATTTCGCTGCGGCTGCTCGGCAAGCACTTGCGCCAGTCGTCGCGCAATTGCCGGCGACGAATCGAGCCACCGCACGCCCGCTGGCGACACTGCCTCGAAGTCTTCCATCAGCAACGGGTAATGCGTGCAGCCGAGCACCACCGTATCCACCGGCAACGCATCCGGCCCGAACAGGGGCGTGAGCAACCCGCGCAACTCCTCCGGGTTTACCGGCACGCCGCGCACCTTCTCTTCCGCGATTTCCGCGAGACGCGACAGCCCCAAGGGGACCAACCTGCAATCGGATGCGAACTGCTCTTTCAACTTTCGCACATACGGCCGCGTCACCGTGGCCTCCGTCGCAAGCAGGCCCACCACACGCGAACGCGATACCTTGCCCGCCGTCTTGATCGGCGGCACCACACCAACGATTGGAATAGCGAATTGTGAGCGCAGCGCATCGAGCACCACCGTGCTCGCGGTATTACACGCTACAACGACCGCATCGCACGGTGAGCGCTTCAAGGTCTCTTCGACCAGCATGACAAGCCGTTCGATTAAATCCGCTTCAGTACGTTTGCCGTACGGGAACCAGGCGTTATCGGCGACATAAATGAGTGAGAGATCGGGCAACGCCGCACGGACAGCGCCGGCCACCGAAAGGCCCCCCACACCGGAATCAATAATAAGAACGCGTCGCTTCATACTGCTTTTTCTTTGCTGTTACTTGGGCTCGCAGCCTGCGCGTTTCTAT
>DATCWO010000257.1:0-11437 GCA_036566325.1 Burkholderiales bacterium
GGCTGCTGCCGTAGCAAGTAAAGCCGTATCCAATAATGCGGCCACGCCGCAGCAAGCACAGGCCGATACGCGCAAGGGTTACGCGCTTAGCGAGCACGTGCGCAAGTACTACCGCACCACGCTCATCTAAGGAGGCCGCGATGTTACTCACTAAAAGAAGTGGCAATACTTCTGCTGTCGGCGCTCGTCCCAGCGTTCTGTCGCAAGGACTCGCCGCCGCGCTGACGCAAACCATCGATCGACGTACGTTTCTCAAGCGTTCGGGCGTTACCGTAGGTGCGGGCGCTTTCGCCACGCAGTTACCGTTCAACATGATCAGCGAAGCCAAGGCCCAGGAAAAACCGGCCGGCGCATCGAAGGTGGAAACGAAACGCACCGTCTGTACGCACTGTGCCGTGGGTTGTGCCGTCGATGCGGTGGTTGAAAACGGTATATGGGTGCGGCAGGAGCCGGTGTTTGACTCGCCCATCAACATGGGCGCGCACTGCGCCAAGGGCGCGGCGGTGCGCGAGCACGGCATGACCGAGAACTCGCATCGCCTCAAGTATCCGATGAAGCTGGTGAACGGAAAGTACCAGCGCATCAGCTGGGATCAGGCGCTCGACGAAATCAGCAAGAAAATGCTGAAGATCCGCGAGGAATCGGGCCCTGATGCAATGTATTACATCGGCTCTTCGAAGCATTCCAACGAAGGGTCGTATCTCCTTTGCAAGTGGGTGCGCCTGTGGGGCACCAACAATACCGATCACCAGGCGCGCATTTGCCACTCGACCACCGTATCCGGCGTCGCGAATACCTGGGGCTATGGTGCGATGACCAACTCCATGAACGACATGGAGAATTCGAAGGCGATGCTCTATATCGGCTCGAACCCGGCCGAGGCGCACCCGGTGTCGATGCTGCATTCGATGCATGCGCAGGAGAATGGCGCAAAAATTATCGTCTGCGATCCGCGCTTCACCCGCTCGGCCGCCAAGGCGGATCAGTTCATCCGTTTCCGCTCCGGCACGGACGTCGCGGTGCTGTTCGGCATCCTGTATCACGTTTTCAAGAACGGCTGGGAAGACAAGGATTACATCGAAAAGCGCGTCTACGGTATGGACAAGGTGCGCGAAAATATCCTGAAAACCTGGACGCCGGCGGAAGCCGAGCGGGTGACCGGGTGCTCCGAAGAGTCGCTCTACAAGGCTGCCGAAACGATGGCGAAGAATAAGCCATCAACGCTGGTCTGGTGCATGGGGCAGACGCAACACTCGATCGGCAACGCGATGGTGCGCGCATCGTGCATCGTGCAACTGGCGCTGGGCAACGTCGGCGTTTCCGGCGGTGGCGCCAACATCTTCCGCGGTCACGATAACGTGCAGGGGGCGACGGACATCGGACCCAACCCTGATTCCCTACCCGGCTACTACGGCGTTGCGCCGGGCGCCTTCACGCACTGGGCGCGCGTCTGGAACATCGATCTCGATTGGCTCAAGAAGCAATACGCATCGCCCGAATTGATGAACAAGCCGGGGATCACGGTCTCGCGCTGGAGCGACGGCGTACTCGAAAATCCCGAGCATATCGACCAGCCCAACAGTATCCGCGGCGTGTTCTACTGGGGTCACGCACCGAACTCACAGTCGCGCGGTCCTGAATTCAAGCGGGCGATGGACAAGCTCGATCTGCTGGTCGTGATCGATCCGTATCCTTCCGCAACGGCGGTCATGGCTGCAATGCCCGGCAAGCAGGAGGACGCCAACCCGAACCGCGCCGTGTATCTGCTGCCGGCAGCAACGCAGTTCGAGACATCCGGGTCGGTAACGGCTTCGAACCGTTCGATTCAGTGGCGCGAGAAGGTCATCGAGCCGCTGTTCGAGTCGAAGCCCGATCACACCATCATGTATCTGCTGGCCAAAAAGCTCGGCTTCGCCGATCAGCTCGTGGGCAAGCGTGATGGCAAACAGAACATCCAGGTCGTCAACGACGAGCCGGTCATCGAAGACATCACGCGCGAATTTAATCGCGGTGCATGGACGGTCGGTTACACAGGTCAATCGCCCGAACGTTTGAAGGCGCACATGCGCAACATGCACGTCTTCGATATCAAGACGCTGCGCGCCAAGGGTGGAGTGGACAAGGAAACCGGTTACGTGCTCGACGGCGAATACTTCGGTCTGCCGTGGCCATGTTATGGGACAGCCGAAGTCAAGCACCCCGGTACGCACGTGCTTTACAACACGAGCCTTCCGATGATGGAGGGTGGTGGTTGCTTCCGCGCCAACTTCGGCGTCGAGCGCGAAGGGGAGAGTTTGCTCGCCGGGGACGGTTCGTATCCCAAGGGCGGTGAAATCACCACCGGCTACCCGGAGTTCGATCACGTGCTGATGAAGAAGCTCGGCTGGTGGGACGAACTGACCGATGCGGAAAAACAGGAAGCCGAGGGCAGGAACTGGAAGACCGATCTGTCAGGCGGCATTCAGCGTGTCGCGATGAAGCATGGCTGTCATTTCTGGGGCAATGCCAAAGCGCGCGCGGTGGTGTGGAACTTCCCCGATCCGGTACCGCTGCATCGCGAGCCGATCTACAGCCCGCGCCCCGACTTGGTGGATGACTACCCGACGCACGACGACAAGAAAGCTTTCTGGCGTCTGCCTACGCTCTATAAGAGTGTGCAGCAGAAGAACCGCGACATCAGCCAGAAGTTCCCGATCGTCCTGAGCAGCGGCCGAGTGGTGGAGTACGAGGGTGGCGGTGAGGAGACGCGTTCCAATCCGTGGCTGGCCGAACTGCAGCAGAACATGTACGTGGAGATCAATCCGAAGGCGGCCAACAATCGTGGCATTCGTAACGGAGAATACGTGTGGGTCACTACGCCGGAAGGTGCGCGATTGAAAGTGATGGCGAAGGTCACGGAGCGCGTCGATGAGAAACTGGCATTCATGCCCTTCGCGTTCGCGGGTTGGTGGAGAGGGGAGGACATGCTGGCCTACTACCCGGAAGGGGCTGCACCGATTGTGCGCGGCGAGGCGGCCAACACGGCGACCACCTACGGGTACGACTCGGTCACGATGATGCAGGAGACCAAGACGACCCTGTGCCAAATCGAGAAAGCGTAGTCAACGCAAATAACGGAGCGACCCGTGCGTTGACGCACGAGTCGACTCCCGGAGGAGACAGACATGGCAAGAATGAAATTTTTGTGCGACGCCGAGCGCTGTATTGAATGCAACGGTTGCGTGACTGCGTGCAAGAACACCAACGAAGTGCCGTGGGGCGTCAACCGGCGACGCGTCGTGACGATGAATCAGGGCGTGCCGGGCGAGAAGTCAATTTCCGTCGCCTGTATGCATTGCTCGGATGCGCCCTGTATGGCGGTGTGTCCGGTCGATTGCTTCTACCAGACCAGCGAAGGTGTGGTGCTGCACGATAAAGATATGTGCATCGGTTGCGGCTATTGCTTCTACGCCTGCCCGTTCGGCGCGCCGCAGTTCCCGCAGACCGGCGCTTTCGGCATGCGCGGCAAGATGGACAAGTGCACTTTCTGTGCGGGCGGTCCTGAAGCCGACGGCAGTCCTGAGGAATTCGCCAAGTACGGGCAGAACCGCTTGGCGGAAGGCAAGTTGCCGGCGTGCGCCGAGATGTGCTCTACCAAGGCCCTGCTGGCCGGCGATGGCGATGTCATCTCGGAAATCTTCAGACAGCGCGTCACCATTCGTGGCAGAGGTGCGCAGGTTGCCGGTTGGGATAGCGCTTACGGACGCCCGGAAAAGGGTGCCACTGCAGCGCCTAGCAATTCTCAATCGGCCAAGTGAGGGAGCTCACATGTACAAATTTTTGCTTATAGCGGTGAGCGCGGTATTTCTTTCCGCCTGCAGTGAACCCAACCAGAGCACGATGACGTACGACGGGAAGGCCTATTCCGGCAAGACCGATGCGCAGCCTTGGACGAGCGCCACGTTCCAGGGCGACAAAACCGCGTGGGATCGTGCGTTGAAGCAGCGAAACGGCAACCAGAACGAGTACGACCGCACGCGGTAAGCGGGTGACTCAGAGGAGGTAGACCATGGGGCAGCAATCGTTCGACTGGGTCGTACGCATCGCGCTCGCACTGTTGTTGACGGTGTCGGGGGGCGCGTGGGCACAGCAGGAGATGAGTGCGCAGCAGCAGGCTCAACGGGAAATCACGCAACCTGGCAACAACGCACCGTACTGGCGAGAGGTCAGAGGGCGCGACGCGGCCGGCGGTACGGTAGGCGTGAGTACGGTGACGGGACGCGAGGCTGGCGTACTCATTCAGAGTGAAGGTCAGACCTGGCGTGAAGTGCGCAATGGTCCGCTGACGCAGATTGGCGGCTGGCTGTTGGCATTGGCATTCATCGGTGTGATGGTGTTTTACGCGATCAAGGGCAGCATTTCGCTGCGGGAGCCGGAAACTGGGCGTCGCATCCAGCGCTTTTCATTATGGGAACGCGTACTCCACTGGACCACGGCGATTACATTTCTCACCCTCGCGTTCAGCGGACTGGCCATGTTGTTCGGCAGATACATATTGGTCCCGATTATCGGACATGGTGTGTTCAGCTGGATCGCGGTGGCTTCCAAGACCCTGCACAACTTCATCGGCCCGCTGTTCATCGTCTGCACGCTGGCGATGTTCTTCACCTTCGTGAAGGACAACATCTGGCGCAGCTACGACGGGGAATGGCTGAGGCGCTTCGGTGGGCTGCTTTCAAAAGGCCATGACGAGCCGAAGTCGCATCGCTTCAATGCCGGCGAGAAAGCCTGGTTCTGGGGTGGGCTGTCGCTGCTCGGACTGGTGGTGGGGTTCTCCGGCCTGGTGCTCGATTTCCCGAACTTCGATCAGTCTCGTCAGACGATGCAATTCGCCAACATCGTTCACCTGATTGGCGCAACGTTGTTCATGGTTGGCGCAATGGGCCACATCTATATGGGCACCATCGGAATGCGCGGCGCGTTCAACGCCATGAAAACCGGCGAGGTGGACGAGACCTGGGCGAAGGAACATCACTACTATTGGTACGAAGACGTGAAGGCCGGTCGTATTCCCTCAGCGGATTCGTCATCGAACGTATCGTCCGCGGGGCGCAGTCCGGCACCCGGTACCACCAACTAAGGGAGAGCGTTATGAAGCGATTGATATTGCTCGCTGCGTTACTGATGGCGGTACCGGCCTTCGCGGCGCTGCCGCCGCCTACACCGGAGGAGGCAGCTGCGGCCGCGGCGAAGAAAGCCAAAGCGGACGAGGCGGCCAAGCAGGCCGCGGAATTGCTTACCAAGGCCCAGGATCGCGCGGTGCAGAACTACAGGCAACATCAAGGCACCAAGGGCCAGTCCGGCAACGGAGGAGCGAAGGCGCCTTCGCCGTAAACAAGCGAAAGGGAAACCATGAAAAAGCAGTGGGTAATTTATATTGCGGTGGTCGCATTTGCAGGTTGCGCAAGTACATCGCGCGACATGTCGACAGCGACCGCCACCGCGACATTGAAGCCCACTGCGGGCAACACCGCGAATGGAACGGTGACGTTCGAGCAGCATCGCGGCAAGGTGCGTGTGAGCGGAGAAGTTTCCGGTTTGCAGCCCAACAGCCAGCATGGCTTTCATGTGCACGAGAAAGGCGATTGCAGTGCGCCTGATGCAAGCAGCGCCGGCGGGCATTTCAATCCGCTGAAAAAAGAGCATGGCCACGCCATGCCGGGCGGGTCCCATGCCGGCGACATGCCGAATCTGCGGGTCGATGCCAACGGTCGTGCCACTTTCAGTTTCGACCTGAGCGGTATGGCCGTCTCGGAAGGGGAAACGAGCATCGTCGGTAAGAGCGTGGTGGTTCATGCCAAACCAGACGATTACCGTACCCAGCCGACCGGCGATTCCGGTGCAAGGATCGCATGCGGCGTGATCAGCAAGCGTTGAGCACACAGGCAAATTAACAAACAAGGGCGCTTCGGCGCCCTTGTTTGTTTGTGCCGCCGCCACAGGGAGTACGAGGGACAGCGCGTCCATTCCGCCGGTGCGCTGGTGTGAGCTGCCTACAGTGATTGGCACGGCGTAAACGGGCTCCGTGCGGGAAATACGCTGTAGTCATCGTGATTACGATCGTAATGCGTAGCGACGTGCGGGCAGTACAATAATCGCCCCGAACGTCGATCATCGCGTTACGGAGACCTGGAGCGACTGTGCACGCGTTCGTATCGCAGGCGCAATTCAAGGCGGCAGCGGTGCGTATCGCACGGCTGGCCGGTCGCTTTCTACCCCCCTGGTTCGTTCTGCTGCTGTCGCTATTCGTCACGCTGGTCGTATGGCAGGTGATGGCGGATCGGAATGTAGAGCGCGCGCAACTGCATTTCGCCTTTGAAGTGGAGCAGGTCGAAAAGGCTATTCAGGAGCGCATCAGTCTGCATGAAAGCGCATTGCGTGGCGCACGCGGTCATCTGGCCGATGATGCGTTCATCAGCGAAGCCGAGTGGCAGCGTTATTTGCAGGGCCTGAATATCCAGCATTACGCCGGTCTCGAAACCGTCGGCCTGGCCATGCGCGTGTCGGCCGAGGACAAGGCCCTGTACATCAAGGCCATGCGTGCGCTCGGTCGCGACGATTATCAGATCAGGCCGGACGGTGAGCGTCCGCTGTATTTTCCGGTGACCTACCTGGAGCCGGCACTCAAGGAGTACGAACCGTTCATCGGGTTCGACATGTGGACCGATCCGGTGCGGCGTGCAGCCATGCAGCGCGCAGCGCGCGACGGGACATTGGCCGTCACGGAACGAATCGCGCTGGTCAGGAATACCCTTGAACCCGACTATGGCTTCTCGATGTTCCTGCCGGTCTATGCGGGTGGTGGCGTGCCGCCGACGGTCGATCAGCGCGAGGCGCGCCTGGTCGGATTCGTCTTCAGTCCCTATACCATGAGTCAATTCATGGACGGCGTTTTTGCGGCCGACGATATCAATCTGCTTACATTGCGTGTGTACGAGGGGGGGCGGCGCGATCAGGGCGCGTTGCTTTACGACAGCGCCGCAGACTTCAACCCGTCGCCGCTTGGGCAACCGCCGCGTTTCGATCGCTTCGATACTGTCACCGTGGGCGGGACGAAGTGGACGCTGCAATTCACCACCAGCGCGTTATTCGACGAAGCGCATCGCGATGACGACGAAGCGCTGGTATGGCTGATCGGCGTGCCGATCAGCCTCATCCTTTTTTTGCTTACGCGCGGCATCGCGGCATCGCGCGCGCGGGCGTTGGATGCGGCCGATGCGAGCGCCGCACGGCTGCGCGCTTCGCAGGCGCAGTTCGATGCCGCCATGACGAGTGCGGGCGATGCGATCGTATCGGCGGATAGCAACGGCAACATCATCTACTTCAATCCGGCGGCGGAACAGCTTTACGGTTATTCAGCCGATGAAGTGATGGGACGTTCGATGATGATGCTGGGCCCGGCGGAAACGCGAGCGCAAAACGAAGAGAGATACGCGCGGTTGATCGCGAGCGATATGTCGACGCTGCCGGCAACATTGCTGTCCGGCACTGCGGTTCGCAAGGACGGAACGAGAGTCCCGGTGGAAATGAGTGCGGCCAATTGGCGCACCGATGAAGGTGTCTTCGCGACCATCATCGTGCGCGACGCTACCGTACGGAGGCAAACAGAAGAGGCCATCCGCCGCATGAACGAGGAGCTCGAGCACCGTGTTGCCGAGCGTACCGCGGAGTTGCAGCGCACGCTCGAGGAATACGAGCGCGCCGACCAGTTTCGCAAGTCGGTAATGGAAAACGCGGTGGTGGGCCTGCTCACGCTCGATCGGCGCGGTCTGATGACCATGGCCAACAAAGTCTTCTGTACGCTCGTTGGCTATTCCGAAGACGAGCTTTATAACCGCCACTGGTCGATGTTGACCGGCGTCGAGGAAGCGCAACGGTTGACGCTCGCGGTCAAACGAATCGTTCATGAAGAACACACCATCGAGAATTACGAAATCGAATTGATCAGGAAGGACGGCCGGACCGTGCCTGTCGCATTCGGCGCCAATCCGCTCGGTGTGCGAGGGGAGGTGGTCGGCGCGGTCGTGGCGGTGATGGACGTCACCGAGCGCAAACAGGCGGACGCGCAAATGCAGCGCTTCAATGCAGAACTCGAGCGTCGTGTGATGGAGCGGACGGCCGAGTTGCGGGCGGCCAACGAGGAAATGGAGTCCTTCACCTATTCCGTGTCGCACGATCTGCGCGCGCCGCTGCGGCACATCGACGGGCACATACAAATGCTGCTGGAAGAAAGTCAGGAGACACTCGATCCGGAAAAGAAGCGGCGTTTGCAGCGAATCGGTAACGCCGCGCTGCACATGGCCAAGCTGATCGACGACCTGTTGCTTTTCTCGCGCATGGGCAAGACCGCATTACGCGCGACATCGGTTGATATGGCCGCGCTGGTTGGTCGAGTGCGGACGATCGTTTCAAACGAAGCGCACGCATCAAAGGTGGAGTGGCACATCGGATCCTTGCCGACGGTGAAATGCGATGAACACCTGATGGAGCGGCTATGGACCAATCTCCTGTCCAACGCGCTGAAATATTCCAGCAGCCGGGCGGTCGCCAAAGTTGCGGTGGAGGCGCAGCGCGGCGTTAACGAATGGGTGTTCAGCGTGCGGGATAACGGCGTGGGTTTCGACATGCGCTATGCCGACAAGTTGTTCCGGGTGTTTGAACGCCTGCATGCGGGCGAATTCACCGGAACGGGGATCGGACTGGCCAGCGTGCAGCGTATCGTCAAACGACACGGCGGGCGCGCCTGGGCGGAAGGCAAGGTCAACGAAGGCGCGACGTTCTACTTCAGCCTGCCTGATTGAACTTGTCGAGAGTGGGAGAGTGAAGAGGAAAGCGCGGAGGCGGAGAGCGAACAACGAAAACATCCATTTGACTGTGGCGCCATAATTCGGGACTTTGTTTTTTCTCTCCACTCGACTCGACTCGAAACGCTCGACTGCTTCATCTGTCAAGATTGCGTTTCGGCCGGTCCTGGCCTAATTTCCTACTTTGCATTCAGCGTCCGGAGCGCCCGCATGGCGACTATCAAACAGGAAGATCTCATTCAAAGCATCGCCGATGCGTTTCAGTTCATTTCCTATTACCACCCGGAGGACTTCATCCGGGCGATGAGCGCGGCCTACGAGCGCGAGCAATCGCCGGCCGCGAAAGATGCGATTGCGCAAATTCTCGTCAACTCGCGCATGTGCGCAGAAGGGCGGCGTCCGATCTGTCAGGACACAGGCATCGCTGTGGTGTTTCTCAAAATCGGCATGAACGTGCGCTGGGATGCGAGCATGTCGGTCGAGGACATGGTCAACGAAGGCGTGCGACGCGCCTATCTTGCCCCCGACAACGTTTTGCGCGCATCGATCCTGGTCGATCCGGCTTTCGGTCGCAAGAACACGCGCGACAACACGCCTGCGGTCATTCACATGAGTGTGGTGCCGGGCGACACGGTGGATGTGACGGTCGCGGCCAAGGGCGGCGGTTCGGAAAACAAAGCCAAATTCAAGATGCTGGTGCCGGCGGACGATCTGGTCGAATTCATTCTGGATCAGGTACCGGACATGGGCGCGGGCTGGTGTCCGCCCGGCATGCTCGGCATCGGTATCGGCGGCACGGCCGAGAAGGCGATGGTGCTCGCCAAGGAAGCGCTGATGGAGCCCATCGACATGCATGAACTCAAGGCGCGCGGTCCGCAGAACAAGGTCGAGGAGCTGCGCATCGAACTGCACGACCGCATCAACGCACTTGGCATCGGCGCACAGGGACTCGGTGGTCTGACCACGGTGCTCGATATCAAGATTAGGGATTACCCGACGCATGCCGCGTCCAAGCCGGTTGCAATCATTCCAAATTGTGCGGCAACGCGTCATGCGCATTTCGTCCTCGACGGCAGTGGGCCGGTGCAACTACAGCCGCCGAGTCTCGACATTTGGCCGAAGTTGACTTACTCGGGCGTCGATGGGGCAAAGCGCGTGAATCTGGATACGATGACGCGCGAAGAAATTGCGACCTGGAAATCGGGCGACCGACTGCTGCTGTCGGGCAAGTTGCTGACCGGCCGCGACGCGGCGCACAAACGGTTGGTGGAAATGCTCGCCCGAGGGGAAAAGCTACCGGTCGATTTTCGCAACCGGTTCATTTATTACGTTGGTCCGGTCGATCCCGTGCGAGACGAAGTCGTCGGTCCGGCCGGTCCCACGACCTCCCAGCGCATGGACAAATATACCGAGGCGATGCTGCAACAGACGGGGTTGATCGGCATGGTCGGTAAGGCCGAGCGCGGTCCGCAGGCGATCGAAACGATCAAGCAGCACAAGGCCGTCTATTGCATCGCCGTCGGCGGCGCCGCCTATCTTGTTTCCAAAGCGATACGCAACGCACGCGTCCTCGCGTTTGAGGATCTCGGCATGGAAGCGATTTACGAATTCGACGTGCGCGACATGCCTGTGACCGTTGCGGTCGACTCCAATGGTGAGTCGGTTCACACCAGCGGTCCGGCGAAATGGCGGGCGAAAATCGCCATCACCGCGGTTTGAACGGCGATTTCGAGCTGGCACATTAGCGGCACGGCCCTTGCAGCCCAATGGATGTGAAAGCGCAGCGGTTCGGTACGGCAGCAACACAGCCGAACTGCCGCGCAATTTCACAATGCATGCTGTGGGATAAACCGGGCTGCACGGCTCGTCGCTCGAGCAGTGGCCTGCATCGTATTCAATGAACTGTAGAGGACTTTGAATCGATGGAACAGGAACAAGACGTAGACGTACACATCGCCGGCATTCTCGTCTATGCGCGTCCCGAACTGATCGAGCGTGTGCAGGAGAACATCCAATCGCTTGACGGCGCGGAAGTGTTGACGGCCACGCAGTCCGGCAAAATCGTCGTCACACTCGAATCCGAAACATCCGCCGGCATCGTCGAAGCGCTCGCGGCGATCGGCGACGTCTACGGCGTGCTGTCCACCGCCCTGGTGTACGAGCATCACGAGGCATCCGACATCCGAATCGATCACGATTTCGGTGCCGGTGCCGCGCAAATTCAATAAACCTATCGGAGTCGAAAGCGGCGTAAGAGCGGCCCGCTCGAACCGCTCCGACTCAGCCCCAGGCCGGCGATATCGCTGGCTGGCATCACGGGGCCAAGCATCTCCCTCATACATCCGCAGCGTGCCCTGCGTACGTAGGGCCGATATGCCGGCAAAAGCCCGTCAACCTATGCTGAATTGATCATATTGTTTCATTCCCCCCAATTGCCTAAGCTGCGTCGCCAAGGTGCAAGTATGTAGACGCACCACATACGTAGTCGATAAAAAGCGCGCGGGGGCCATAACAATTGAACGAAATATCGCTGGCTTTCGGCCAGGCGACCGCGCTGCTTGCGCAGTTCGATCCCGTTCTGTGGGAAATTGTGC
>DATCWO010000003.1:0-5562 GCA_036566325.1 Burkholderiales bacterium
GACGATGCCGGCAGCGTGATTGGCGATCCGCATGGCTTCTTCCATCGACGCGCCGCTCGCCAGCATGGCGCCCAACGTGGCGATCACCGTATCGCCCGCACCGCTCACGTCGTATACCTCGCGCGCGTGAGTCGGCTCGTGCGTGACGCGGTCGCCGTGGTACAGCGTCATGCCCTCTTCGCTGCGCGTCAGGAGAATCGCTTCAAGGCCCAGATCGGCGCGCAATTGTTGCGCGCGCCGGGTGAGATCGTCCTCATCCTTCCAGCGTCCAACCACTTCGCGCAGCTCCGCGCGGTTGGGCGTCACTGCCGTCGCGCCGCGATAACGCGCGTAGTCGTCGCCTTTCGGATCGACCAGCACGATCTTGCTTCGCTCGCGCGCGAAACGGATCATGTCTTCGATATACGTCAGGCCGCCTTTGCCGTAATCGGACAGGATCACCACATCGCAATCGTCGATCGAACGCTTGAATGTCTGGAATTTCGCGGCGAGCGCTTCGTGACTCGGCGTTGTCTCGAAATCGATGCGCAACAATTGCTGCTGTCGGCCGATCACGCGCAGCTTGACCGTAGTGGCGAGCGTAGCGTCCAGATGCAGACTCACCTGCACACCCTCCGCTTCGGCGAGACGCCGCAGGCTCGCGCCGGCGTCGTCCTGCCCGACCACCGACAGCAGTGCCGCATGCGCGCCCAATGCCGCGATGTTGCGCGCGACGTTGGCCGCACCGCCGGGGCGTTCTTCGGTGCGTTCCACCCGCACCACCGGAACCGGCGCTTCCGGCGATATCCGGCTGACATCGCCGAACCAGTAGCGGTCCAGCATCACGTCGCCGACCACCAGCACCCGGGCGCGCGAAAGTTCGGCCAGAATCGGTTTCACTGCTTGCGTCCAATGGGAAAGTATTCGAGGCCGGCCGCGCGCACGTCATCAGGGTCGTAGAGATTGCGCCCGTCGAACACCAGCGGCTGCTTGAGCAAACGTTTGAGTGTATTGAAGTCGGGGCTGCGAAATTCTTTCCACTCGGTCACGATCAACAGCGCGTGCGCGCCTTCGATCGCGCCCATCGGTGTTTCGGCGTACTTGATGCTCGCATCCGCGCCGAAGATGCGCCTGGCCTCATCCATCGCCACGGGGTCGTACGCGTTGATGGTTGCGCCGCGTTGCAGCAGTTCGCGCACGATGACGCGGCTGGGCGCCTCGCGCATATCGTCGGTATTGGGCTTGAACGCCAGGCCCCACAGCGCGAAGCACATGCCGCTCAGATCCTTGCCCAGACGCTTGATGATCTTCTGCACCAGCACCTGCTTCTGTGCGTCGTTGACGCGCTCGACGGCATCCAGCAATTGCAACGGCAGGCCGTTATCCGCGGCGGTCTTGATCACCGCTTTCACATCCTTGGGAAAACAGGATCCGCCGTAGCCCACGCCGGGATAGAGAAACTGCCAGCCGATACGCGGATCGGAACCGATGCCGCGGCGCACGGCTTCGATGTCGGCGCCGAGGAGTTCGGCCAGATTGGCCATTTCGTTCATGAACGAAATGCGTGTGGCCAGCATGGCGTTGGCCGCATATTTGGTCAGTTCAGCCGAGCGCACATCCATCACTATCAACCGGTCATGGCTGCGCTGGAACGGCGCATACAGCGAACGCATGACGCGCGTCGCCTGCTCATCGTCGCTGCCGATCACCACGCGGTCCGGCCGCATGAAGTCGTCGACGGCGGCGCCCTCTTTCAGGAATTCCGGATTGGAGACGACCGCATAGGGCACGTTCGCCTTGCGCTTTTTCAACTCATCGGCAATCGCGTCGCGCACGGCGTCCGCAGTACCGACCGGCACGGTCGATTTATCGACCACTACCGTGTATTCGTTCATGTACTTGCCGATCGCCCGCGCGGCGGCCACGACGTGTTTCAAATCGGCCGAGCCGTCTTCGTCGGGCGGTGTACCGACGGCAATGAATTGCGCCTGTCCCCAGGCCACGCTCTTGACCACATCGGTAGTGAACTGCAGGCGTCCGGCGGCACGATTGCGTTCCACCATTTCCAGCAATCCGGGTTCATGAATGGGAATGCTGCCGGATTCCAGAATGTCGATCTTGCGTTGATCGACATCGAAACACAGCACATCGTTGCCGACTTCAGCCAGACACGCGCCGGAAACAAGTCCGACATAGCCGGTGCCGATCATGGTGATTTTCAATTTTATTCTCCTCGCGGGCAGTTACCGTAATGCCGCTGTATGCAAATTTCGTGTCGAGCAATCGGGCCTCAGGGCGACAGATCGAATTCTTCCGTCCGTTTCGGCGGATACGTCTCCCACCCCATGCAGGCCGGGCACTGCCAATAAAATTGACGCGCCTTGAAACCGCAGTCCTCGCAACGGTAACGCGCCAGACGGCGCGTGTGATTGTGGACAAGGTTTTTAACCATTTCCAGATCGTTGCGGCGCTCGATCGGCGCCGACAGGATTTCCGCCTCGAACAGCTTGTCCAGTCCGATCAGGGTCGGATTGCGGCGCAGTTCATCGCGCACCACGCGATAGGCGCTCTCCGGGCCCTCGGCCTCGAGCGTCGATTGAAAGACGACATCGAGCAGATCGAGCGACGGATAGTTGGCCAGATAGCCGCGTAAACGCTCCACGCCTTCGGCCGCGCGACCAAGCGCGTGAAAACTTTTCAGCATGCGTTGCGCGATCAGCGACAGATAGGCCGGGTTCTGCTGTTCAACCCGCGTCCAGTGATCGATCGCCTCGGCATGATTGCCGGCCGCCGCGGCAAGGTCGCCCAGCAACAGGCTGGCGCGCACGCATTTACGATTGGCATCCAGCGCCTGCTCAAGCGATCGACGCGCTTCATCGGTACGTCCGTGCGCAATCGAAACCGCCGCCAGCTCGCAGTAAAAATTGGCGACCTCCTTCTGCCACGACTGATCGGAATCCTGCTCCAGTTGCTCGGCAATCTCGACCGCCTTCTGCCAATCCTTTTCCTGCTGGTAGATATCGAGCAGGTGGCGCAGCGCTTCGGCGCGGTGCGGCCCGTCGCGCAGCTTTGTGAACGTCTCTTCCGCGCGGTCGAGCAGGCCGGCTTTCAGATAATCCTGACCCAGTTCATAGAGCGCCAGAACGCGTTGCTCGTCACCCAGATCGGGACGTTCGAGCAGGCTGCGATGCATGCGAATCGCCCGCTCGGTCTCGCCGCGGCGGCGAAACAGACTGCCGAGCGCGAAATGCAGTTCGATGGTTTCCGGATCGACCTTGACGACCTCGATGAACGCTTCGATCGCCTTGTCCGGCTGCTCGTTCAGTAGAAAATTGAGGCCCTTGAAATAGGAACGCGGCAGCGCGCGCGATTCAAGCAACAGATGTTTGATATCGATACGCGCCGCGAGCCAGCCCAGGCCGAAAAAAATCGGGCAGACGATGAGCCACCAGAGATCGAATTCCATGCGGCAGGCTCAGTAGACGCGCGGGAATCCGGCAGACGCGATTCCGAGCGTGGAAGAATATGGGGAACGACGACGAATGAAATAAGGGCTAGCGGACATACCGCCCGGTTCAGACAATGGACGAGACATCGGTGACGGCAGTGGTGGCGGGTGGCACTTCCGGGGTCGGCATGGCGGCCGCCTTGTCGCGAATGCGCAACTCGCGCTTCAGTCCCATGATATTGCGCCGTTGGCGAACCTGCGAAGGCAGGCAGGCGATGAGGCCGAACAGCGTACCGGCGGCGAACGCAGCCAGCACGACGACGATCAGCGGGGCTTCCCACGCGCGATCGAAATAAAAACGCAGGGTGACGGTTTCGACGTTCTTCGCCGCGAACAATAGCAACACGATGAAGACCAGCGCCCAGACGAGCATGATGAGAAAGCGAATGAGCGCCATGGCCTCTCTAGCTATCAGAACAAGGGAACGATACGCCCCTGTATACCCCTTTATCGGGAAACTCGGCTACAAAAAACGCGTAGCACTTCGCTGTGCATAAAAAACATGGCGCGAAGCTTTCACTCCGCGCCACGCTTTTCATCTAACCGCCCTCGGACTCGACCGGCGCACCGTCCACACGCTCGCGCAACTCCTTGCCCGCCTTGAAATGCGGGACGAACTTCTCCGGCACGTGAACTTTCTCGCCAGACTTAGGGTTGCGGCCTACACGCGCCGGACGGTGATTCAATCCGAAGCTGCCGAATCCACGAATCTCGATGCGCTGGCCACTCACCAGGCTGTGAGTCATTGCATCGAGAATCATCTTGACCGCGTACTCGGCGTCCTTCGCCACCAGTTGCGGGTAGCGAACGGCCAGCCGCGCGATCAACTCCGACTTGGTCATGCGCGCCTCCCCTGCCTTACCGACTCGCGCTACTGCTGCGCATTTTTGTTATCGAGCTTGGCTTTCAACAGCGCGCCAAGGCTGGTGCTGCCCGAGCTTGCCGCCGCTTCGCTTTGCAGCTTGGCCACGGCGCCTTCTTCTTCGGCCGCATCCTTGGCCTTGATCGACAGGTTGATCGAACGGTTCTTGCGATCGATGTTGATGATCATCGCATTCACCGTGTCGCCTTCCTTCAGATGCGTACGTGCATCCTCGACGCGATCGCGCGAAATTTCCGACGCGCGCAGATAGCCTTCGATGTCGCCGGCCAGCAGAATGACTGCACCCTTGGCATCGATGCTCTGCACCGTGCCGCGCACCATCGCACCTTTTTCGTTGGTCGCGACGAAGCTGTTGAACGGGTCGCCTTCGAGTTGCTTGATGCCGAGCGAAATGCGTTCGCGCTCGACGTCGATGGCCAGCACCATGGCTTCCAGTTCATCGCCCTTCTTGTAGTTGCGTACGGCTTCTTCGCCGGGCGCAGACCACGACAGATCGGACAGATGCACGAGGCCGTCGATGCCGCCGGGCAGACCGATGAACACGCCAAAGTCGGTGATCGATTTGATCTGACCGCGCACCTTGTCGCCCTTGCGGTGGTTCTGCGAAAACTCGTCCCACGGGTTCGCCATGCACTGTTTCATGCCGAGCGAAATGCGGCGGCGATCTTCGTCGATTTCGAGAATCATGACTTCGACTTCGTCGCCCAGTTGCACAACCTTGGACGGATGAACGTTCTTGTTGGTCCAGTCCATTTCAGAGACGTGCACTAGACCTTCGATGCCCTGCTCCACTTCCACAAACGCGCCGTAGTCGGTCAGGTTGGTCACCTTGCCGAACAGACGGGTGCCGGTGGGGTAACGACGCGACAGACCCACCCACGGGTCTTCGCCGAGCTGTTTCATGCCGAGCGAAACGCGGTTCTTTTCCTGGTCGAAACGCAGCACCTTGGCGGTGACTTCGTCGCCGACGTTGAGTACTTCGGTCGGATGCTTCACGCGACGCCATGCGAGGTCGGTGATGTGCAGCAGGCCGTCGATGCCGCCCAGGTCCACGAACGCGCCGTAGTCGGTGATGTTCTTGACGATGCCCTTGACGGTCGTGCCTTCCTGCAGCGTGGCGAGCAGCTGTTCGCGCTCGGCGCCGGCGGTCTGTTCCAGCACGGCACGGCGGGAAACGACGACGTTGTTGCGT
>DATCWO010000009.1:0-5370 GCA_036566325.1 Burkholderiales bacterium
GGCGCGGGTTTTGGGCGCGATCTTGAAGTCCAGTTTCGCCGCCAGCCGTACCGCGCGCAGCATGCGCACCGGATCTTCCCTGAAGCGCGCAGCGGGGTCGCCGATGATGCGCAGCGTATGTGACTTGAGGTCGCGCACGCCTTGGTGATAGTCGAGCACCTGTTCGGTGGCCGGGTCGTAATACAGGGCATTAACGGTGAAATCGCGCCGCGCCGCATCCTGTACGCGATCGCCGTATACGTTGTCACGCAGCACGCGGCCATGTTCGTCGGTGCTGCCGTCGCCATTGATCGAGCGAAAAGTCGCAACCTCCACCACTTCGTCGCCGAACAGTGCGTGCACGAGCTTGAAGCGGCGACCGATGATGCGCGAGCGGCGCATGAGCCGATGCACGTCTTCGGGGTGCGCGTCGGTCGCGACGTCGAAATCCTTTGGCTTCACGCCGAGGATCAGATCGCGCACCGCGCCGCCGACCACGTAGGCCATGTAGCCGTTCGACTGGAGGACTTCGCAGACTTTGCGGGCGCCGTAGCTGACCGCGTCGCGGTCGATGCCATGCTCGGCGCGCAAAATAATCTGCGGCTCGGCGTCGTTGCCGAACCGGAATACGCGGCGAATGAGTTTCTTGATCAAACGGAAGGAAGGAGCAGGGTGCGATCGTGAAGCGCGATGGATTCGAGGCGGCAGCCGTACAGTGCTTCGAGGTGTTCCCGAGTCAGCACATCCGGCGCGGCCCCGTAGCAAAAGCGCGCCGAATCATACAACAAAAGCGCCTGGTCGCAGTAACGGCTCGCCCAAAGTGGCTCGTGCAGGATCATCAAAACGATGCGGCCGGCCCGTGCCAGCGCGGCAAAACGCTCCATTGCCAGCACCTGATGACCGAGGTCAAGATGGGTCAGCGGTTCGTCCAGCAGGAGGACGCCGGGGTCCTGCACCAGAAGTTGCGCGATGCGTGCGCGCTGACGCTCGCCGCCGGATAGCGTGCGATAGGGTTGCTGCGCATGCTTGACCAGTTCCATGGTTGCGATGGCGTCGCGCACGGTTGCCGACGCGGGCGCCGACCCGAACCAGCGGCCGTCGCCCGGAATGCAGCCGAGTGCGATGTATTCCTCGACCGTGCCCCAGAAGCTTTCATGTTCTTCCTGCAGCAGGACGCCGATCCGCCGCGCGGTTTCTTCGCGACTGAGTTCGCGCAGCGCCTGCCCGGCCAGACTGACGTGGCCGGCATCGCAACCGCGTAAACCGGCCAACGCGAGCAGCACATTCGTTTTGCCCGCCCCGTTGCGTCCGAGCAGGGCACAGCACGCGCCGGGCGCAAGTTCGAAGGACAGTTCCTCCACCAGCGTGCGCCCGGGCACACGCAAGACGAGGCTGTGCGCGGCGAGCGTCATCTTGTTTTGGCCAGCAGGAACAGCAGCACCGGCACGCCGATCAATGCGGTCATCGCGCCGACCGGGAATTCGAGCGGCGCCGCCACGGTGCGCGCGAAAGTGTCGGCCAGGGTCAGCAGCACGCCGCCCGCCAACGCGCAAAGCGGCAGCAGTAGGCGATGCGAACTGATCCCGGCGAGACGCAACAGATGCGGCACCACCAGACCGACGAACCCGATCGCACCGGCGAGCAGCACGGCAACGACCGTGGCCACCGTCGCGGCGAGAAAAGCCCATGCCTGTGTTGCGCCGACCGGCACGCCGAGCGATGCCGCCTTCAGCGTGCCGAGCGTCAGTGCGTCGAGGCGCCGGGCGAGCGTTTGCGCCAGCGCAAGCACGCCGGCCAGCGCCACCCAGGCGGGCCACACATGATTTACGCCGGACAAATCGCCCATCAGCCAGAACAGCATGCCGTGCAATTGACCCGCCGGCGCGAGCGAGAGGATGAGCGCCACGATGGCGGCGAAGCCGGCGGCGAGCGCAACGCCGGTAAGCATGACCCGATGCATCTGCCAGCCGGTGAGTCGTACCGAGAACAGCAGCAACGCTGCCGCCGCGGCACCAGCGCCGACAAAAGCCGAGCCGTGCACCATCCAGCTCGACAGCCCGAACAGCATTGCCGTCAGCGCACCCACGGACGCGCCGCCCGATACGCCGAGGATGTATGGATCGGCGAGCGGATTGCGCAGCAGCACCTGCATTAGCGCGCCGGCCAGTGCGAGCAGGCCGCCACAGGCGAACGCGGCCGCTGCGCGCGGTGCGCGCAACCCCCACACGATCTCGCGCACAACCGGATCGGTCGCATCGCCCGCAAGCAGATGCGGCCAGTCGGCCGGATCGATCGGTACCGAGCCGAAATACAACGCGGCGCAGAAAGAAATCGGCGCGAGCGCCAACACGATGAGCGCAACGCTCAGTCGTGATGACGGTCGGGCAAGGTGCAGCGCAGTCGGCAATGCAGTGCTCAATGCAGCGAGATGACCGGCCAGCCGCGCTCGTGCGCGATGCGCTGCAGCGTGTCGTCCGGATCGACCGCGACCGGATGAGTCACGCGTTCCAGCAGCGGTACATCGTTGAGCGAATCGCTGTAGAACCAACTCTTGGCGAAGCTGGCGAACGATTTGTCGAGCGAGGCAAGCCAGGCGTCGAGGCGTTCGATCTTGCCTTCGCGGAAGCTCGGCGTACCGTGCACGCCGCCAGTGAAGGCGCCGTCGCGCACTTCCGGCTCGGTGGCGATGAGGTGCGCGATACCGAACTCCTGCGCGATGGGCGAGGTGACGAACGAGTTGGTCGCCGTGACGATCGCGCACAGGCTGTCGGACGACAGGTGGTCGTTGACGAGCTTGCGCGCCGTGGGCGTGATCATCGGGCGGATTTTCGTTTCCATGAATTCGCGGTGCCAGGCGTCGAGTTGCTCGCGCGGATACTGCGACAGCGGCTTCAACTGGAACATCAGGAATTCGTGGATGTTCAGTGTGCCGGCCTTGTAGGACTCGTAGAACGCATCGTTCGCTTTTTCGTAAATATCGCCATCGAGCACGCCCTGCTCGATCAGAAATTGCGCCCAGGCATAGTCGCTGTCGCCGCTGAGCAGGGTGTTGTCCAGATCGAATAAAACCAGTTCCATATCGTCTACGTGTAGTTCAAGAAAGAGTGAAGAGTGGCGGCGGGTGGTCTGCGCGCCGCGTGCGGTGTTCAGTGCGGAGCGCTTCCAGTGCCGGAAGCGCCGATTTCCAGCGCCTGCAGCGCTTCGCGGATCAGCGGCAGGGTCACCAGTCGTTTGGTCGCGAGCGAATAGCGATCGATCGCATCCAGAACGGCGATCAAAGTCGGCATGTCGCGCCGCACATGGGTCAGTAGATAAGCGATTGCCTCGTCGCCCAGGCGCATGCCGATTTCGCCGGCGCGCTGTTTGAGCGCGGTGCTTTTCTCGCCATCGCTCAGCGGGTGCAGATGAATGGCCAGTCCCGACGCGAGCCGGGTGCGGAGATCCTCGCGCACGCGCAGTTCGCGCGGCGTGATATCGCCCGCGGCGATGATCGCACCGCCGGCTGCGCGCGCTTCGTTGAATGCGTCGAACAAGGCGCCTTGCGCATTGTCGTCGAGCCTGTGGACATCGTCCACAGCCAGAAAATATGCCAGCGAGCGGCCCTGGTGCCGCCACGTTTCGGTTACCGCACGGATGAGATGCGACTTGCCCGAGCCGGCTTCGCCGTACAGATAGACGACGGCGCCGTGTTCCGGCGCGAAGACCAGCGAGCGCAGCGCAGCCAGCGTGGTCGCATTGCGTCCGGCGATGAAGTTGTCGAGCGTGGGCTCCGGTTGCGGGGAGAGTTCAAGGACGAGTTGCTTCATGGCGTGCGGCGCATCATGCGGGGGGCTGGCCGTTATAGAACGGGCTGGCGACATACTTGCGCCGCAAGGTGCGCAACGCCACCAGAATCACGGCGCTTGCCGGCAGGGCGATCAGCAGACCGGTAAAGCCGAACAACTGTCCGAACGCGAGCAAGGCGAAAATGACAACCACCGGATGCAAGCCGATGGCGCCGCCGACGAATTTCGGCGTGATGAAGTTTCCTTCGACGGACTGGCCCAGAAAGAACACCGCCCAGACCCAACCGAGATGCCAGAAATTGTCGAACTGCATCAGCCCGGACAGCGTCGCCAGCACGAAACCGACCACCGCGCCGACATAGGGCACGAACGTCAGCATGCCGGTCACCACGCCGATGGGGAAAAAGAAATCGAGGCCGGTGAGCCACAGTCCGGTCGTGTAATAGACCGACATGATCAGCAGCACCATCACCTGACCATGCAAGTACTGCCCCAGCGCGTGATCGGCCTCGCGCATGAACTCGACGACGTTGGCGTACCACGCGCGCGGAATCAGCGCGTCGATGCGGTTGACGAACAGATCCCAGTCGCGCAACAGAAAGAACATCACTACGGGAACCAGCACGAGATTGGCGAACAGACCGAGCAGGCCCATTCCGCCCAGCCGCAATGCGGCGAGAAGGCGGCTGGTCAGATCTTCGCGCGATTGCAGCGCCTCGGTCACTGCGTCGCGGATGCTGGCCGCGTCGAGTTGAAGCTCGACGTCGAAGTGTTCGTTGATCCACGGCGCAAGCGTGTTGTTCAGATGCTCGAGCCAGCCCGGCACGGCGCGCGTCAGAACGAGCAGTTCGCGGATGAGCAGCGGCATCACGATCAGCAGGAGCACGATGAAAATGGTCGCCACGAGCAGCATGACGATGACCACTGCCAGGGTACGCGGCATGTGATGCGACAGCCGGGCCACCAGCGGGAGACAGATGTACGCCAGAATGCCGGCCAGCGCGAAGGGCGTCAGAACCGGACTGAGGTAATACAGCAGCAGCAGAAACAGCGCGCCCAGCGCGAGCCACCACCATTTTTGCTGGTCGACGCGCGGGCCGGTCGGTGTCATGAGCAATTGAGAACCTTTTTGTCGTGGCCGCGATTATGGCAGGGCGCGATGCGCACGAGGTGCGCCGTGGGCCGACGTTCCCCGGTAGAATTCGGGCCTGCGAAAGCCCTGATCAAGCTATCGCCGCGAAGGATATCGCGAGTTGGGAACGGATAAGCCCCTGTTTTGTCTTGCCGTCGCTCGCGCCCGATATCCGCTCTCGCGGCCCTATACCGCGCTTGATCGGTGTTTCCACACTGTAGCGGCCGGTCGCTCCCATGAATGGCAGGGCGGTCGCCACCTTTTTCTCTGACGGGTAATGCCTTGACTACTTCCAAAACACCCCTGTCCTATCGTGATGCCGGCGTGGACATTGATGCCGGCGATGCGCTGGTCGAAGCCATCAAACCCTACGCCAAGCGCACCATGCGGCCCGAAGTCATGGGCGGGCTGGGCGGTTTCGGCGCGCTGTTCAATCTGTCGAACAAATATCGCGAGCCGGTCCTGGTTTCCAGC
>DATCWO010000081.1:0-3540 GCA_036566325.1 Burkholderiales bacterium
CCAAGCCGGGCTTTTCGATGATGCGCTGAACCTCAGACGTTAAAGAGGAAGTTCAGGACGTCGCCGTCCTTCACTACATACTCCTTGCCTTCGGCGCGCAGCTTGCCCGCTTCCTTCGCGCCCTGTTCGCCCTTGTGCGCGATGAAATCATCGAACGCGATGGTCTGCGCGCGAATGAAACCCTTCTCGAAATCGGTGTGAATGACACCAGCCGCCTGCGGCGCCGTATCGCCGACATGAATGGTCCAGGCACGCACTTCTTTCACACCGGCAGTGAAGTAGGTCTGCAGGCCGAGCAGTTTGTAGCCGGCGCGAATGAGCCGGTTGAGGCCCGGCTCGTCGAGTCCCATGTCGCTGAGAAAGAGTTGCTTCTCTTCTTCGTCGAGATCGGACAATTGCGCTTCGATGGCAGCGCTGATCGCGACGACGGGCGCACCTTCCTTCTTCGCATATTCCTCGACACGCGTCAGCAGCGGATTGTTCGTGAAGCCTTGCTCACTGACGTTGGCCACGTACATGGTGGGCTTGGTGGTCAGCAAGAACAGGGGTTTCAGCAGCGCGAAATCATCCGCGCTGAGATCGGCAGTCCGTGCCGGCTTGGCTTCATTCAGGACCGCCTGCACCTTTTCCAGAACGGCGACGAATCGCGCTGCCTCCTTGTCGCCGGAGCGCGCCAGCTTGGTCGATTTGTGCAGCTGTCTTTCGACCGCCTGCATGTCGGCCAGCGCAAGTTCGGTGTTGATCGTTTCGATGTCGGCGATCGGGTCGACCTTGCCGGAGACATGCACGACGTTCGGGTCTTCGAAGCAGCGCACGACGTGTGCAATGGCGTCGGTTTCACGGATGTTGGCGAGGAACTGGTTGCCCAGACCTTCACCCTTCGATGCGCCGGCCACCAAGCCCGCTATATCGACGAATTCCACTGTCGCGGGAAGCACGCGCTGCGGCTTCGCGATCTCGGCCAGCTGCGCGAGGCGCGGGTCCGGCACTTCGACAATGCCGGTGTTCGGCTCGATGGTGCAGAACGGATAGTTCTCCGCAGCGATGCCGGCCTTGGTCAACGCGTTGAATAAGGTGGATTTGCCTACGTTGGGCAGGCCAACGATTCCGCAGCGTAGTGTCACGTTAATTCCTTAAAAAAACCTGGACCACTTCTTTTCCGCCCACGCGGATCTGAATATGGAGAATCTTCTCAACTCTTCGTATGCAGCTTCAGCATCGCAGCGCTCATTTCGCCGGCAAGCAACAAGTCCGAAACATCGATGCAGCGATCGAGCGCCTGGTCGATGGCATCACGGTCGGCCGGAGCTGGGGCGCCGAGCACGTAGTCGGGCACGACATGCTTGTCACCCGGATGGCCGATGCCGACGCGCAGGCGCCATGTGGCCTGACTGCCGAGTTGCGCCTCGATGTCTTTCAGTCCGTTGTGGCCGCCCGCGCCACCGCCCTTTTTAAGCTTGACCGTGCCGGGCTCGAAATCGAGCTCGTCATGCACGATGAGAATCTCTTCCGGCTGGATTTTGTAAAAGCGCGCCAGGGCACCAACCGCCTTGCCAGACAGGTTCATGTAAGTCTGCGGCGCCATCAGCCAAAGATCGCCGCCGTTGTGCGCGATTCGCGCGACCATGGCGTGGTACTTCGCATCCTTGTTGAGCGAAACACGCAGCTTGTCCGCCAACCGTTTGATGAACCAGAAGCCCACGTTGTGACGGTCGCGTTCGTGTTCGCGGCCCGGATTGCCCAGACCTGCAATAAGTTTGATACGCATAGCGAATGGCGATTTTGAAACGTCTGCTTAAGTGCCAAGGATGGTCGCGAGTGCGAAGCTGTACGAGCGGAGACAAAGTAACACACCGCCTTCGCCACCTAGAACTCGCGACAAGGTCATTGAACAACCTTGATCGAAGCTTTCGGTTCAGGCAAAGAAAAAGGCGCACGGTCGCCCGCGCGCCTTCTTTCCGGGACCAACCTGCTTACTTCTTCTTCTCTTCGGTCTTCTCGGCCGGCTTGGCAGCGGGCGCAGCGGCAGCCGGAGCAGCCTCGGCGGCCGGCGCTTCTTCATCCGTACCGCGCGGCACCGCCACCGTTACCACAACAGGGTTCTCGCGGCGATTCGCCAGTTCAACGCCTGCGGGCAGCTTCAGGTCCTGAGCGTGCGTCGAGTGGCCGACTTCGATGTCCGACAGATCCACATCGATAAATTCAGGCAACGCATCGGGCAGACACTTCACGCCGATTTCAGTCAGCACGTGCGTGATTTTTGCACCGCCAACCTTCACCGCGGCAGAGACTTCCTGATTGATGAAGTGCAGCGGCACTTTCATCTGAATCTTCTGATCGGCCGAGATGCGCTGGAAGTCGATGTGCTGCACTTCCCGACGGAACGGGTGCATGTTGAACGTGCGCAGCAGCACGCGCTGTTTCTTGCCTTCCAGATTCAGCACCAGAATCGATGCGTGGAAAGCCTCTTTACGCATTTGCTGGAACAGTTCGTTGTGATCGAGTTCGATCGCGACTGCCGGTTCATTTCCGCCATAGACGATACCGGGCGTCTTGCCGGCACGACGCAGGCGGCGGCTCGCACCCGTTCCCTGCAGCACGCGCGGTTGCGCGTTGATTTCAAGTTGCATGATGACTCCAAATTTGGACGAACCCGCGACCAGGCCCGCCGTTGAAAACCCCCTTGTAGGGGATGAAACTTTAATCGGCCGTTCACTTCGGCGGCTGCTTCACTGGAAGCCTGGTCGCCCAGCGACGGCACAACAACTCCGGATGACTTTGCTCTCGCTCGTCCGACTTCGCCGACTCGCGACCATCCGAGGTCAAATAGCCGTGCGTTACTCCATGAACAAAGAGGACACCGAGTCCTCGTTGCTGATGCGCAATATCGTCTCGGCCAGCAAGCCGGCGACCGATAAAACACGAATTTTCTTGCTCGCCTGCGCATCCGCACGCAGCGGAATGCTGTCGGTCACAACGAGTTCATCGATGGTCGATTCCTCGATGCGCTGCACGGCGCTGCCGGATAGCACGGGATGCGTACAGTAGGCCACCACTTTGACCGCGCCGTTCGCCTTCAGCGCATCGGCCGCACGGCAAAGCGTATTGGCCGTATCCACCATGTCATCCATGATGATGCAGGTGCGCCCCTGAACCTCGCCGATGATATTCATCACTTCGGAGACATTCGGACGCGGACGGCGCTTGTCGATAATCGCCAGATCCGATTCCAGCCGTTTCGCCAAAGCCCGCGCCCGCACCACGCCGCCCACGTCGGGCGAGACCACGATGAGGTTCTCGTATTGGTGCTTCCACACATCGCCCAAGAGCACCGGTGAGGCATACACGTTGTCGACCGGCACATCGAAAAAGCCCTGAATCTGGTCGGCATGCAGATCCATGGTCAGCACCCGATCGATGCCCACGGCGCCGAGCAGGTTGGCCACGACCTTGGCGCTGATCGGCACGCGGGCGGAACGCGCGCGGCGATCCTGACGACCATAGCCGAAATACGGAATTGCGGCGGTGATGCGACCCGCC
>DATCWO010000215.1:0-6879 GCA_036566325.1 Burkholderiales bacterium
TCGGGCGATTACGCCTTCGGCTATCTGCGCACGGAAACGGGCGTGCATCGCCTGGTGCGCAAATCACCCTTCGATTCGAACGCGCGGCGCCACACTTCGTTTGCCAGCGTTTTCGTCTATCCGGAAATCGACGACTCCATCGAGGTCGACATCAATCCGGCCGATTTGCGCATCGACACCTACCGCGCGTCCGGCGCGGGCGGACAGCACATCAACAAGACCGATTCGGCGGTGCGCATCACCCACCTGCCGACCAACATCGTCGTGCAGTGTCAGAACGATCGCTCTCAGCATCGCAACCGCGCCGAAGCGATGGCGATGCTGAAAGCAAAGCTGTACGAAGCGGAGTTGCGCAAGCGCCAGGCGGAAAAAGACAAGCTCGAAGATTCCAAGACCGACATCGGCTGGGGTCACCAGATCCGTTCCTACGTGCTCGATCAATCGCGTATCAAGGATCTGCGCACCAACTACGAAGTGGGCAATACACAAGCCGTGCTGGACGGCGAACTCGACGACTTCATCAGCGCGAGCCTCAAGCAAGGCGTTTAACGCCGTTTATACCGGGAGCCGCCTGTGAGCGAGCAACAAGACCAAAATCCGATTCTGGACGAAAACCAAATCATCGCCGAACGTCGCGCCAAGCTGACGGCGTTGCGCGAGCATGGCAATCCCTTCCCCAACGATTTCGAGCGCGAGCATTACGCCGCCGATCTGCACACCGCCTATGGCGACATGAGCAAGGAAGAGTTGGAAGGTCATGCCTATCATGTCGCCGTGGCCGGTCGCATGATGCTCAAGCGGGTGATGGGCAAGGCCAGTTTCGCCACGCTGCAGGACATGAGCGGCCGTCTGCAGGTCTATCTCAACAACGACGGCGTGGGCACGGATGTGCACGACGCGTTCAAGCGCTGGGACCTGGGCGATATCGTCGGCGTGCAGGGCACGCTGTTCAAGACCCGCACCGGCGAACTGACCGTGCAAGCAACGAGCATTCGCCTGCTGGCGAAAGCGCTCCGTCCGCTGCCGGAGAAATTTCACGGCCTCAGCGATCAGGAACAGAAATACCGCCAGCGCTACGTCGACCTGATCACATCCGAAGAGACGCGCAAGACCTTCGTTGCGCGCAGTCGCATCGTGCAGGAAATCCGCGACTTCATGGTCGACAAGGGCTATCTCGAAGTTGAAACGCCGATGATGCATCCCATTCCCGGCGGCGCCGCGGCCAAGCCTTTCGAAACGCATCACAACGCGCTCGACATGCAGCTGTTCCTGCGCATCGCGCCGGAGCTCTATCTCAAGCGACTGGTGGTCGGCGGCTTCGAGAAGGTGTTCGAGATCAACCGCAACTTCCGCAACGAAGGCATCTCGACGCGTCACAACCCCGAATTCACCATGATCGAGTTCTACGAGGCCTATCGCGATTATCGCTACCTCATGGACTTCACTGAAGAGATGCTGCGCACCGTCGCCCAGAAAGTACTCGGCACGACGCAGGTTCCGTATGGGGAACACGTCGTCGATCTGTCGCTGCCTTTCGCCCGCCTGACGGTCGTGCAGGCGATGCTGGAACACATGCCGGCCTACAACGAAATCGATCTGAACAATCGCGACTGGCTGATCAAGGAACTCAAGCGGCTCGGCGCCGAACCCAACGGTGAGACCGGCATCGGCACGCTGCAACTCGCGCTGTTCGAAGAAACGACCGAAAC
Source organism: Burkholderiales bacterium (assembly GCA_036566325.1). GTDB lineage: Bacteria > Pseudomonadota > Gammaproteobacteria > Burkholderiales > SG8-39 > ZC4RG42. The sequence goes on from DATCWO010000215.1 coordinate 1,710, forward strand.
GAAATTGATCCAACCAACCTTCATCATCGACTACCCGGCGGAAATTTCGCCGCTCGCGCGACGCAACGATCTGCGCCCCGAGATCACCGACCGCTTCGAACTGTTCATCACCGGGCGCGAAATGGCGAACGGCTTTTCCGAGTTGAACGACCCGGAAGATCAGGCCGCGCGCTTCGAAGAGCAATCCAAAGCCAAAGCCGCAGGCGACGAAGAAGCGATGTATTACGACGCCGACTACATCCGCGCGCTGGAATACGGTCTGCCGCCCACCGCGGGCGAAGGCATCGGCATCGATCGTCTGGTGATGCTGTTCACCAACAGCCCGTCGATCCGTGACGTGATCCTGTTCCCGCACATGCGACCGGAGAGCTGAACGCGCCGGCCGCCCGCTTGCGCGTCAGCGATACGGCGATATATCGGCGATATCGATCTGTTCAGGGTGCAGAAAGCGCTCGGCATACCTGCGCCAGACGCCTGAATCGAGGAACAGTTCGTACAGCTCCGGATCGATGTGTCCCTCGCATTTCATCCGCTGCATGATGCCCAGGGATTCGGACAGCGTCTTGGCGTTTTTGTAGGGCCGATCCGAAGCAGTCAACGCTTCGAAGATATCGGCGATCGCCATCATGCGCGCCGTCTCGCTCATCTCGTCGCGCTTCAATCCCTTCGGATAACCGGTGCCGTCCATCTTTTCGTGATGACCGCCGGCGATCTGGGGCACCTCGCGCATATACCTGGGGAACGGCAGTTGCGAGAGCATGATGATCGTCTGCACGATGTGGTGATTGATGATGTACCGCTCTTCGGCGGTCAAGGTGCCGCGTGCGACACGCAGATTGTGTAGTTCGCCCTGATTGAACTTGTGCCGCGGCGGCGACAGCTTGAAACCCCATTCGTTGTCCGGCGGCAGCTCTTCCGCCACCGCGCGCTCGATGCAATGTTCAGGCTTGTCGTCCAACAGACGTTCGGTCGCGGGCAGCGCTTGAGTAGGCGTGCGCGCCTTGCGCTGCTTTTCGTCCGCCGACAGTCCGATGCGATCGTCCAGCGTGCGCTGCCAAGTCCGTTGGCCAATACGTTCGAGCCGCGCGATACTTTCCGGCCGCATGAACTCCCCGCCCTCGTTGCAACTCGCGACGAATGCAAAATCGTCATCCAGTTCGGCCAGGCGGCGATCGCATTCGGCACGCAATATCGCTGCATCGCCACCCGCCGCGATCTTCTCGAGCGTTTCGATCCGGACATCGCGTTTGAGCACTTCGAAGCGCGTGCGGATCTCGTGCAGCCGGTCGTAGATGGTTTCCAGCTTGGTGGACTTATCCACCACATACTCCGGCGTAACCACCTTGCCGCAGTCGTGCAGCCAGCTGGCGATCTGCAGCGTCTCCCATTGCTGATCGTCGAGACGGAAATCCTTGTACGGTCCGGTTGTCGCCTCGCAGGCCGCGCGCGCCAACATAAGCGTCAGTTCCGGTACGCGCTGACAATGCGCCCCGGTATAGGGCGATTTGGCATCGATGGCACCCGCCACCAGCCGGATCAAGGCGTCGAGCAGCTGTTTGCGCGCTTCCACCAGACGCTGCGTCTCGATCGCGATGGCAGCGGTGCCAGACAACGCTTCGGCAAACGCCAGACGTGCCCGGTTGGGCGTTTCGGCGTGGGGCGTGAACAGCACCAGCACGCCGACCCGCTCGCCGTCACGCTGGCGCAGCGGAATCGCCACGGCGCTCAGACGATGCTCCGGCCACAAACCCTGGAATGGCGCGAATTCTGAGCCGCTCTGCGCCGTCAGGTCGACCAAGCGCGTCGCGGAATCCCGGAACGCGACGGCAACGGGTGAACCGCTTTGCATGGCGATAGCGTCCACGTTGTCCTGCAAACGCCTGCCGCTGTAATCCATCAAGGCGGCCGGCGTGAGAGACCGATCTTCCGCATCCGGCAGATAGACAAGGCCGCCCACGGCATCCACAGCTTGGCAGGTTTCCCACACCACGCGTTCCAGCAGGCGGTCGAAATTCGTTTCCTCCGCCAGCGAGATCGCAACGTCCTGGAAATTGCGGATCGTGTCGCGCATCTTGTCCATCGCCAGCGACAACTGATCGATTTCAAGGATGAGGGACCGGCCGGCCGACGGACCATCGAACTGAAAAGCGCGGATGTCGTTGGCCTGTGCCGTAACGCGACGCATGCCGCGCGCCACGCTGTGCGCCATCAGCATCGTCAGCGGAATACCGCATATCAGCAGCGCCAAGGAGATCAGCACGTGCTGCTTGCGTGTTTCGCGCAAGTCCTTCAGCAATTCGTCCAGCGGCACCGCGATGGCGAGAAAGAGCGGCCCGCGTGCCGTATCGATGGGCAGCACCACGCTTTTCCACTCCTTGCCGCGCACCTGCAAATTGAGCGCGTTACCCGCCGTTTGCGTCGCGGGCTGCAAAGACGCGAGCAGCGGATCGCCGCTGTCCTCCAAGGTGCTGAGGAATGCACGGCTGTCCACGCGCCGCACCAGCGCCTGGCCGGTATCGGAGCTGGCCAGCAGGCGGCGCTGCTCGTCGAACAGAACGGTGCGCATACCGGGCAAGGTACTGAGCGCCGACAACCGCGACGACAGGTGCGCCAACGTGACGTCGATCCCGACCACGCTTCGCGCATTCGCGCGCCGAGCGACTGTCACACCGGGCGTGCCCGTGCTGAAAAACGCATAAGGCTCGGTGAGCACACGTTGTCCCGGCGTCCGCGCCAGCTCGTACCAAATGCGCGTGCGCGGATCGTAATCGTATTCCGGCGCCGCGCGACGCTCCAACTCGCGCAGATGCTCGTCGAAGAACAGATAAAGCGGGCTGGGCGCGGCTCCCTCGCGCCGCTCGACACTTTGCACCATATAGCGAGTCGGCGCGGGCGCGGCGAACAGCGACCGTTCCGCTTCGCTGTGCAACAAGCGCAACAGGAAAAAGCTGCCGTCGGCATAACCCGCATACACCGCCTCGATCTGCGGGTTCGCGGTGAACGCGTGCTGGAGCAATGGCAACGCTTGCAGCCTCTCGGGCAGATTGCGCGCCTCGACAAAAGGCTGCAATGCAAGCACGTCGGCGAAATCGCCGACCGGCGCGAGCGTTTGATTCAAGCTCAAGTGTGTCTCGCGACCGATATGCTCAAACACGCGTTCGGTGGCGGACAGCGTGAGGTCGCGCCCCTGCGCGTAGCCGAACCACGCGATCAATCCGCCCATCGCCAGGAACAGCAGCGAAAACAGCACGGACAGGTGAACGCGGAGCGAATAACACCTATGCGCGGAACGCGCGACAGACTTCAATGGATTCGCATCGGTTCTCACGTTATCGCTGTTTTGCACGGGAGACGCGTTTCAGACTGCATCAGCCGGCACGCTTTGACAAGAGCAAGGCCCCCTGATGCCCGGCAAAACCGGGCCCCGCACGTAGGGACCTACGCAAACGCTCACCCCTGCACGGTGCCCTCGCGCTACCGATTGTTTCGTCCCGTTCGTACGTAACGCGCCGTTACAAAGTCGTCTCTGCCGCAGCGTGCAATGCGCGTTAATGCCCATGTCCTCATCCGCAACAGGAAAGAACATGGAACAAGTCAAACGCATTCATCCGCTGATTCTGGTGGCCGCCGTATCGGTGATGCTGTTCTCCGCGATCGGCAGTGCGGCCTTGCTCGGCTGGTTGCCTTCTTCACATGGTGACAATGCAGTGAGCGCCGCACCCGCATCCGCACAACAGGTTGCGCAGTCGACGCCCACACCGGTTCCGGCAACCTCTGAACCGATCGTGGAAGCGCCGGCGCAGCCCAAACCGGTCGTGCGTAAAGCGACGCCGCGCCCGGCGCCCGTCAAAGCGGTTCAGACCGTGTACGACGAGCCGGTGCAGGTTGCGCGCAAGGCCGTTTGTCATGATTGCGGTGTGATCGAATCGGTGCGCGAAGTCGCCGAGGCAGGCGAAGGCTCGGGACTCGGCGCCGTCATCGGCGGCGTCACCGGCGGTGTGGTCGGACGTCAGTTCGGCGGCGGGCGCGGCAAGGATGTGATGACCGTCGTCGGAGTGGTCGGCGGCGGTGTGGCCGGGCATCAGATCGAGAAACGTGTGCGTGCCACCAAGCATTACGAAGTGACGGTGCGCTTCGACGATGGCAGCAGTCAGGTCTACAAGCAGGAAAGCGCGAACTGGCAGGTCGGCGAGCGCGTTCGACTCATCAATGGCCAGTTGACGCACGACGCTTAGATTCCGGTTTCCCTGGAGGAGGGTGCCACGGCGCGTGAATTCCGCCGTGGCTTTTTTATTGCAACGACACGTACGGGCCCTCGCTCTGCCTATAATCGTGCACCCTCTTCCGACACCGCATGGATCCCTCCTCCCCGATTTCCGTTCGCACGGCCCCTGTTCCGCACGTGCGTCACGGCATCCTCATGCTGATCGTGGCGGTGAGTTTCTTCGCCCTGCTCGACACGACCTGCAAGTGGCTGTCGCAAACCTATCCCGTGCCGATGATTGTGTGGGCGCGTTATTCGGCGCAGACGCTGTTGATGTTGCTGGTGCTGGGACCGCAGTTGCGTTTCGGGCTGCTGCGCACCCGCGCACTTGGCATGCAGGTCGTGCGCGGTCTCGTGCTGCTCATCGTGTCGGTGATGTTTTTATACGCGCTGTCGCTGATGCCCATCGCCGAAGCGACCGCCATCAGCTTCATGGCGCCGCTGCTGCTCACCATGCTCTCCGTCATGGTGCTGCGCGAATATGTGCCGCGCGGCGCGTGGCTGGCGGTCACCGCGGGCTTCATCGGCGTGCTGATCATTGTTCGTCCGGGTGGCGCGCTGTTCACGCCGGTCGTGATCATCCCGATCGTTTCCGCGTTCTTCTATGCGGTCTATCAGTTGCTCACGCGCAAGATGGCCGGCATCGATCCGACCCTGACCACGCTGTTCTACGGCTGCCTGGTCGGCACCATTCTGCTGTCGCTCGCCGTGCCGTTTTTCTGGGTTGCGCCGATTTCGCTGCTGCATGCGGTGATGCTGCTCACCACCGGCGTGCTGGGCGGCATGGGGCACTTCATGCTGATCCGCGCCTTCGAGTCCGCACCGGCTTCGGTTCTTGCACCTTTTCTGTACGTGCAACTCGTGATCGTGACGGGAATCGGTTATCTGGTCTTCGATGCGTTCCCG
>DATCWO010000202.1:0-4690 GCA_036566325.1 Burkholderiales bacterium
GCGGCCCGAGGCTCGAGCTTGCGCGCCAGTTCTCTATCCAGGCTGGCGATCGAGATGAAAACACGGGCAAGCCCCTCTGCAGCCATCGGCCCGAGTATGTCCAGATCACGCTCGACCAGTCCTGACTTGGTGATGAGCCCGATCGGCTGATTGAATTCAGCGGCGACCTCAAGAAGGCCACGCGTGATACGCAACTCATGCTCCGCCGGTTGGTACGGATCGGTGTTACCGCCAATCACGATGGTGTCGCAACGATAGCCGCGCCGGGATAGCTCCGCGCGCAGGAGTTCGGGACCGTTCACTTTCGCAAACAGTTTGGTTTCGAAATCCAATCCCGGAGACAGACCGATATAGGAATGGCTGGGGCGTGCGTAGCAATAGATGCAGCCATGCTCGCAACCCTGGTAAGGATTGATCGACTGCGTGAAAGAGATGTCGGGCGAATCGTTACGGGAGATGATCGATTTGGCGTGCTGGGGCGTCACTATGGTTTGAGGTGCTGACTCGGGGCATTCCCAATACGCGTTGTCGTCCACGACGCGCTCGTCGCTCTCGAAGCGCCCCTGCGGATTACTGACCGCTCCGCGGCCCTTCCAGACTATCGGCCGTTCCATGCGCCACCCGCAATGAAATACTGTACAAAAGTATAGTATTCATAGCCGGTCGCCGCTAGATGATCTTTTGCTCTCTAAGAGACTGCCGCGCGGCATCGTCATAACCGAGTCGCGCAAGCACTTCGTCGGTGTGCTGCCCCAGCGCGGGGCCGCATGCTTCGATGTCGCCGGGCGTATCGGAAAGCTTGGGTACGATGCCCGGCACTTTCACGGTGCTGCCGTCCGGCAATTCGGTCTGCCGGATCATGTCGCGCGCCAGGAACTGCGCATCGTTCACGATATCGGCAATGCTGTAGATCTTGCCGTTGGGAACCTGCGCCGCGTTCAGCACGCCCAACACGTGTGCGACGTCGTGGCCTACGGTCCATTCACCAATCACTGCATCCAGTTCATCGGCGCGTTTCGCGCGCCCCGCGTTGTCAGCCAGCGAAGGGTCGTCCGCCATATCGGAATGACCAATGGCGACCATCAGGCGTTTGAAGATACTGTCGCCGTTGCCACCGATGACGACATGGCTTCCATCTTTTGTAAGGTAGGTGTTCGAGGGCACGATGCCGGTCAGATTGGTGCCCGTGCGTTCGCGCACGATGCCGTACAAATCGAACTCGGGCAGCGTGCTCTCCATCATGTTGAACACTGCTTCGTAAAGCGCGACATCGACGACCTGGCCGTTACCGCCGTTCACGTTGCGATGATGCAAGGCCATCATCACGCCGATCACGCCATGCAGCGATGCCAGCGCATCGCCGAGCGAAAGATTGAGTCGCACCGGCGGACGATCCGGGAAGCCCGTTACATAGCGCATGCCGCCCATCGACTCGCCGACGGCGCCGAAACCCGCCTGATCCTTGTACGGCCCGGTCTGTCCGAAACCGGAAAGGCGCAGCATCACCAAGCCTGGGTTTTCTTTCGCCAGCGCTTCGTACCCCAGCCCCCACTTTTCCAGCGTGCCAGGACGGAAATTCTCGATCACCACGTCGGCGTTTTTCGCCAGGCGGCGCGCGATTTCCTGTCCTTCAGGCGTACGCAGATTGGCCGTGACCGACTTCTTGTTGCGCGCAATGACATGCCACCATAACGACGTGCCGTTATGCACTTTGCGCCATGTTCGCAGCGGATCGCCGCCCTCGCCCGAAGCCGACGCGGGTGGCTCGACCTTGATCACTTCGGCGCCGAACTCGGCGAACATTTTTCCGGCGAAGGGGCCGGCGATCAGTTGCCCGAGTTCGAGGACTTTCAAACCCTCAAGCGGTTTTTTCACGTCTGCCTCCGCTCGTAAAACGCCTGCGCCAATGTGCCGAGATCGACATACTCTAATTCACCGCCCACCGGCACGCCGCGCGCGATGCGCGAAATCTTCAGATCGCGACCTTGCAGCATCTCGTGTATGTAATGCGCCGTCGCTTCACCTTCATTGGTGAAGTTGGTCGCGAGAATGATTTCCTTGACGACGCCGTCGGTCGCGCGCCGTTGCAGCGCTTCGAGCCCGATATCCTTGGGGCCCACGCCATCAAGCGGCGACAGGCGGCCCATCAGCACGAAATAGAGCCCCTGGTACGCCAGCGTCTGCTCCATCACCGCCTGGTCGGCGGGCGTTTCCACCACGCACAGCAGCGTGGCGTCACGCTTCGATGACGCGCATAAGCTGCAAATCTCATCTTCGGTGAACGTGTTGCACTTGATGCAGCGACGAACGCTTTGCAGTGCCCGACCGAGCGACAACGCGAGGCGTTGCGCGCCGGCCTGGTTGTACTGCAGCAAGTGATACGCCATCCGCTGCGCGGACTTGGGCCCCACGCCCGGCAGGCAGCGTAGCGCCTCGATCAGATCGTCGAGGCTATTGGGCGTCGTCGCCAAATCAGAATGGCAGCTTGAGGCCGGGCGGCAATCCCATGCCGGCGGTGAAACCGGACATCTTTTCCTGCGTCGTCGCTTCGACGCGCCGCACCGCGTCGTTCACCGCCGCGGCGATCAAATCTTCCAGCATGTCCTTGTCGTCGGCGAGCAATGAAGGATCGATGGTGACGCGCTTCACATCGTGCTTGCAGGTCATGACGACTTTCACCATGCCCGCACCCGATTGGCCTTCCACTTCGATGGTGGCAAGCTGCTCCTGCACCTTGCGCATGTTTTCCTGCATCTGCTGAGCCTGTTTCATCAGGCCGGCGAGTTGTCCCTTCATCATGACTGTCCTTGTTGCAGCGGTTGCACGGATTCGATGGTCGCATCGAGACTGCTGACGAGCTCTCGTACGAACGGATCGTTATTCATTTGCCGGCTGGCCTTGTCCTGTTTGACGCGGCGATCGGTTTCAGCGATGGCAGCCACACTGGCGCCGCTCGTCTCGCCAACTTGAATATTGACGCTTACCGAATGGCCGAGCGCATCCTCCAGCGCCGACTTGAGTTTGTCCACATAAGCGGCAGACACCAGCGCGCGCGATTCGTTGCCGACACGAAGTTCAAACTTTCCGCCATCGCGTGAAACCAGTTCGCTGCGCTCGGCCAGTTGTTTTGTGGCGCCGACAAGTTTGAGATCGCGCACCAGACTCGGCCAATCGTCACTCGCCGCAACCCTTTCACTACGGGTGGGCGCAACTGCCGTGAGCGGGTGGGCGGTTTTCTGTGCAGCTTTCGACTGAGCCGCGCGCGGCGCGGGGTGGCCCGGCGAGCCGCCTGACGCAGCCGTTTCGGCAACCCCCTCGCGTTCGGGCGCGAACGCCAGCATGCGCATGAGCGCCATGGTGAAGCCGGCATATTCATCCGGCGCCAGCGGCAAGTCCTGCCGCGCCTGCAGCGCAATCTGATAGTAAAGCTGCACGCTTTCCGCATCGAAGCTTTGCGCCAATCCGACAATGCGCTCGCGCTCAGGCGTGTCTTCCGGCAGCGCATCCTCAGCCACTTGGGCAAGCGCGATGCGATGCAGCAAGGTGCCCAGCTCAATCAGCGCACCATCGAAGGCGATCGAGCGCGACTCCATTTCATCGGCGATCGCCAGCATGCGCTTCGCGTCGTTGTCGGCGAGCGATTCCAGCAAGTCGAAAAGATATCCGGTATCGACCGTGCCCAGCATGGCGCGAACCGCCGCCTCACTGACTTCGCCGCTCGAATAGGCGATCGCCTGGTCGAGCAGGCTCAGCGCATCGCGCATGCTGCCTGTGGCGGATTGCGCCAACAGACGCAGTGCATTCGGTTCGGCCTGCAGGCCCTCCTCGCCCACGATGCGCTGCAGATGACCTGCGATCGCGCCCAGCGGCATCTGCTTCAGATTGAATTGCAGACAGCGGGACAGCACCGTGACCGGAATTTTCTGCGGATCGGTGGTGGCGAGAATGAACTTCACATGCTCGGGCGGCTCTTCCAGCGTCTTCAACATGGAATTGAAGGCGGAATTGGAAAGCATGTGAACTTCGTCGATCACGTAGACCTTGAAGCGGCCACGCGTCGGTGCGTACACCGCGTTCTCGAGAAGCTGACGCATCTCGTCCACCTTGGTGTTGGTGGCGGCATCGACTTCGAGCAGATCGACGAAACGGCCCGAGTCGATTTCGGTACAAGCGGAACATGTGCCGCAAGGCTGCGAGGTGATCCCGCTCTCGCAGTTCAGCGACTTGGCGAGAATGCGCGCCAATGTGGTTTTGCCGACGCCGCGAGTACCCGTGAAAAGATAGGCGTGATGGAGGCGCTGTTGATCGAGCGCGTGCGTGAGCGCCTTGACCACATGCTCCTGTCCCACGAGCGCGGCGAAACTGCGCGGTCTCCATTTACGGGCGAGAACTTGATAGGACATATTCTGACGTCGTCGAAGATCGAGGTGGCCTGCCAATTAGCTTGATCGAGCAGCGTATCGCGTTCCGGCCAAATGGACTTCGGCTTGCTTTGCCCTCGCTCGCATTGCTGCACGAACTTGCGATCGCAAGCTGCCGAAGCCCGAATAGGTGGCGAGCCTGAACCCCGGCACTTGCAGTGAGTAGCTGTGGCTGCTTCCTTCCGGACCTGACCAGGTTCACTACGCTGCAATGCGGGGAGGCCCGCCGTTGATCTGCACATCCCAAATGCAGGCGCAGTTTAGCATGC
>DATCWO010000271.1:0-5642 GCA_036566325.1 Burkholderiales bacterium
GCTTTCGCCGAATGGCCCGCATCGTGCAACGGTGTGGGTGTCGCTACAGGGGCGGCATTTCGTTCAGGTGCGAGGGGAACTGAACGAGCAGGGAGGTAAGGAGGCCGCCGCAAGGCGGCCTCCTTTTTTCATCACTGCTGAATGCACAGCCGAGCGCTGCAGCAGGAATTCGCTCAGTGCAGCATGCCGCTATACGACACTTCCAGGCCCAGTGCTCGCGCGCCGATCTGGCGACCTCCCAGGCCGTTATGGTTCCATTCGAACGCAGCCCAGTGCATCAACCCCATGCATTGCTGTGGCGCGCGCCAGTGAACGAAGTGCGGTCCGCGATAAAGTGAAACGACGATCGCCGAGGCAAGCGTCATAGCGAGGAAGAGAGGAAATACGGCGACGAAAACCACCGCCGTGTACATCAACATCACGGTGGTGTAGCCACGTTCCTGTGTCGTTTCGATATCGCTGCCTGCCATCTCCGGTTCCCTTGGTTCGATACGGGACGCCCACGCTTGACTGCGATCGGCAACCCGTTTCTGTCGAAGACACAGTAGTTCGGCTACGAAGCGACGTGAAAGTTCAACGTGCGCGGAGCCAGTGTAAAACCCCGTGCGCTGCGGCCTTGCCGCTGGCGAAGCAGGCTGTGAGCAGATAACCGCCGGTCGGCGCTTCCCAGTCGAGCATTTCGCCCGCGCAGAACACGCCGGGCAGCTTGCGCAGCATCAACTGTTCGTTCATCGCATCGAATGTGACGCCGCCTGCGCTGCTGATCGCTTCGTCGAGCGCTCGCGTGGCAACGAGTCGTATCGGCAATGCCTTGATCGCTGCGGCCAGTTCCGTTGCGTCGTTGTAGGTTTCGGCCGGCACGCATTCCCGCAACAGTCCCGCTTTCACGCCCTCGATACCGACGCGGCTTTTGAGATGACTCGACATCGAGCGCGAGCCGCGCGGATGCGCAATTTCCTGCGCGAGGCGCTGTGCCGTCTTGTCGGGCGCCAGATCGACATGCAGCACTGCGCGACCGTTCTGTTCGATTTCGTCGCGCAGCAACGCGGACAGCGCGTAGATCGCACTGCCTTCCACGCCGCTATCCGTAACGAGGAACTCGCCCCGACGTGTCGTGCTTCTGCCCTGGCGATCGGTGAAATGCAGCATGATCGACTTCACCGGTTGTCCGGCAAAGCGGTTGCGGAAATGCTCGCTCCATTGCACATCGAAACCGCAGTTCGACGGTTTGAGCGGCGCGATCGTTACGTCGTGCTGCGCGAGCAGCGGCACCCATCCGCCATCCGAGCCGAGTTTTGCCCAACTGCCGCCGCCGAGCGCGAGTACAACGGCATCCGCCGGTGCGAGGCGTTCACCCTCCGGCGTATCGAAACGCAGTCCGGTTCCGTCTGCAGTCCAGCCAATCCAGCGATGGCGCATATGAAAACGCACGCCTGCATTGCGCAGGCGTTGCAGCCATGCGCGCAGCAGCGGCGCTGCTTTCATTTCTCTGGGAAACACGCGGCCCGAAGTGCCGACAAAAGTTTCGATGCCGAGATCGTGCGTCCATTGGCGCAGCGCTTCGGCACCGAACGCATCGAGCATCGGCGCAAGTTGCGCGCGCCGCGCGCCATAGCGCGCATAAAACGCGTTGGCATTTTCCGAATGGGTGAGATTCAAACCGCCGCGGCCGGCGAGCAGGAATTTACGCCCGACTGAGCGCATCGCATCGTAAACATCGACCGAGACGCCGGCCTGCGCCAATGTTTCGGCGGCCATCAGGCCGGCCGGTCCGCCGCCGATCACAGCGACGCGTAACGTATTTTCCGGCGCTGTGTTCATCGCGCAGCAACTTCGCGCAGCACGCGGTAGTTCGCGATCAGAAATTCCAGGCTGATGGACGCATTCGCGGGACTAGGGCTGGGCGAGAGAAACACGCGCGTTGCGCCGATGCGAAACGATTGCAGACCCCAATCGCCGGATACGTAACCGGGATCCGTGTACTTGAGGAAATTGTTGATCGCAAGCTTGCCGTGAAACCAGGCGATATTCGGCTGATGGCGTTGCAGTTTTTCGCGCAGCACCGGGGCGCCGGCGCGCCAGTCGGCGGCGGTGAGTTCATTTGCCTGTGCGGTGGGGCGGCGCACGACGTCGGTGAAGCCGATGTCGTAGTCATTAAAAAGCCGTTCGGTTGTCTGCACCGAAGGCACCAGCGGCTCGGGTACCAGCCCTGCGGCATTGAATGCAGGCCAGAAACGGTTGCGCGGGAACGCGAACGCGTAGCCGAGTTCGGACGAAAGGCGACCCGGGTTGATGCCGATCGAAAGAATGTTCAGGCCGCTACGGACATAGTCGGGCAGCGGTTTGGTCGGCGGCGGTCGATTCATTGGAATGTGGAGCGGTGCGGGCGAGGCGCGCTGCGGTTGCGCGGTCGGAGCGCGCATTGTGCGGGAGAAGACAGGCGCGCGAAAGACTTTCGCATTACCAGGGGACGCCAGCCTCGCAGCCGGCCCGTTTGATTTCCATCAAATGGGCGATTCGCCCATCGCTTACGCTCGGGCCCGATTGGGAAAAAACCGATCGGATGTCGGGTATGGTAGCGAGCGCCGTCGCAACGGTGCGAATCGCTCGAATCGACGATGCCGCGGCTGAACCAATCGGTGTTTCATAGGAGTCGGTCCTGAGCGCAGTTCTTCCCGACGCCGCAACGCGCGGCGCTGTCCAAGCCACCTGTTTCCATTGCGGTCTGCCGGCTACCGGTGCCGGCAGTCGGCGTGCGTGCGCAGCGGGTGAATGGCGGGATTTCTGCTGCCCGGGCTGCGAGGCGGTTGCGCTGACGATTCTCGATCAGGGCCTGGCTGATTATTACCGCCTGCGCGAAGTGGCGCCCGCGCGCCCCGATCAACGCGATGCAGATGCGATCTCGACGGCGTATGACGACCCGGCATTCCAATCCACGTTCGTGCGCACGAATGCGGACGGTACGCGCGAAGCGAATCTCATACTCGAAGGTGTGCGCTGCGCAGCCTGTGTCTGGCTGATTGAGCAGACGCTGCAGCGGCTCGCCGGTGTCGCATCGGTGGAAGTTAATTACGTGACGCGCCGCGCGCGCTTGCGCTGGAATCCGCAGCAATTGCAACTCAGCGCCGTGCTGTTGCGTGTGCGCGCCATCGGCTACGGCGCGCATCCGTATCAGGCCGATCATGCCGAGGCGTTGCGCAAGGCCGAGCAGCGCCAGTGGTTGTGGCGTTTGTTCGTCGCCAGCTTCGGCATGATGCAGGTGATGATGTACGCGGTGCCGGTTTATCTTGCCGGCGACGGCACCATGACCGTCGATATCGAGCAGATGATGCGCTGGGCGAGCCTGGTGCTGACCGTGCCGGTAATCGGTTATTCCGCACAGCCGTTTTTCCGTGGTGCGCGGCGCGAATGGCGGATGCGCCGCTTCGGCATGGATTTCCCGGTCGCGCTCGGGATCGCAGTGGGATTCGGCGCGAGTTGCTGGGCGACGATCAGCGCCAGCGGCCAAGTCTATTTCGACAGCATCACGATGTTCATTTTCGCGTTGCTGCTCGGGCGCTATCTTGAATTGCTCGCACGCGTGCGCGTCGGCGATTCGCTCAATTATCTTGCGCGCCTCGTGCCGGCCGCAGGCGAGCGTCTCAACGACTATCCGCAGTCGCGCGCGACCGAGCGCATCGCCGTCGTGCATTTCGCCGCGGGCGATCACGCGCTGGTCAAACCGGGCGAACCGATTCCGGCGGATGGCGTCGTGGTCGAAGGGCACAGCGACGTGAATGAAAGTCTGCTCACGGGCGAAAGCCGCGCCGTGAGCAAGACCGCAGGCAGCGCGCTGGTGGGCGGCTCGATCAACATGAGCAGCCCGCTGGTGATGCGTATCGAGCGGGTCGGCACCGACACCATGCTGTCATCGATCGTGCGCCTGGTCGAACGCGCTGCGGCGGAACGTCAGCCCCTGGCGGAGCTGGCCGACCGCTATGCGCATTGGTTCGTCGTGCTGGTGCTCATTGTCGCCGCCGCGACGGTGATCGGCTGGAGCCTGATCGATCCAAGTCGCGCGTTGTGGATCGCGGTCGCCGTACTGGTCGCGACCTGTCCCTGCGCACTTTCGCTTGCAACGCCGGTTGCATTGACTGCAGCGACCGGCGAACTCGCGCGTCGCGGTTTTGTCGCGACGCGTGGACACGCCGTGGAAGCGCTCGCGCGTGCGACCGATATCGTCTTCGACAAGACCGGCACGCTCACTGAAGGCGAACCGCGCGTGATCGATATGCATCTGTACGGCAACGCGTCGGCTGCGCAGGCGGCGGCAATCGCCGCGGCACTGGAAAGCGGTTCGGAACATCCCATCGCACGCGCCATTGCCTGCCACGCAGCGGAGGCGGGGGGCGAAACGATGATTGGCGAAGCGCAGATCAACACGCCGGGCGAAGGGGTGGAAGGCGTGGTACAGGGTGTGCGTTATCGTCTTGGCAGGCAGCGTTTTGCCGCCCAACTTTGCCCGACGAGCGCGTTCGAGCGGATCGAGTCTGTCTATACCGAAGCGTGGTTGAGCGATACGCGCGGGCCGGTCGCGCGTTTCACCCTCGGCGATCGCATCAAGCCACAGGCGCGTGAACTCGTCACTGCGCTGAGGGCGAGCGGCAGGCGCGTGCATCTGCTGAGCGGCGACGGGCCGGGGCCGGTGCAGGAAGTTGCGCAATTCCTCGGCATTGATGTCGCACGCGCCGAAGCGACGCCGGAAGACAAGGGCGCGTATGTGCGTGCATTGCAACGCGACGGCGCGGTGGTCGCGATGATCGGCGACGGCATCAACGATGCGCCGGTGCTGGCGCAGGCCGATGTGTCCGTGGCCATGGCGAGCGGCGCGGTTCTCGCGCAAACGCACGCGGATGCCGTGCTGCTCAGCGGGCAACCTGCCGATCTGCTGCGCGCACTCACGCTGTCGCAGCGCGCAAAACGCATCATTCGACAAAACCTCGCCTGGGGTTTCGGCTACAACCTGCTCGTCATTCCCGCCGCCGTGGCCGGCTTCGTATCGCCCTGGCTGGCGGCGGTCGGGATGTCGGCCAGTTCGCTGCTGGTGATTGCGAATGCGTTGCGCCTGCGTCGTGCGCAAACGGAGCACTGAACACATGGACGTGTTGTTTCTGATAATTCCACTCTCGCTGGTCCTCGTATTCCTCATCGCCGTCGTGTTCTGGTACGCGGTCAAAGGCGGACAGTTCGACGATCTCGAAGGCCCCGGTTTCAAGATTCTGCTCGACGACGACGATCCGCAGGAACCGCCTGCTTCGCGTTGAAGCGCGTGATATCGCTCTTGTCGATTAGCGATATCAACGTGTTCGATTCAATTTGGCGAAATGCTGAGTATGGTCGCGGGCGTGAGCACGAGTGAGCGAATGTCGATGCCGTTGAAAAGATGAATGTCCCAACGCATCTCCTCGTTCATTTGACTTACATCAACCAGCATTTCAACTCGACATCTAGCATTGGCCAGCCAATCTGCGGACGCCTGCGCGTCGCTCGAATTTCATAGTAAAGGGAAGTGTCTGAATGGACGCCAATAGCGCAACCTACAACTACAAGGTGGTGAAGCAGTTCACCGTCATGACGGTGATTTGGGGCATCGTCGGCATGTT
>DATCWO010000098.1:0-7907 GCA_036566325.1 Burkholderiales bacterium
TGCGACCGATTAGCATCAAGGAGTTAGTAGTCACTCTGAAGCAGCACGAAGAAGAGTTTGTCGGTGATCCGTGGCGCGACGAATTCGTGCGGCTCATCCAAGAGCAACCGCATGCCAGCTTTTACCTGGCAATCCCACAGAAGGATATCGTGGTTTACTACTGCCGTGACGCAGACTTCGGTGTGTGGGTATTGCCCGGCAGTGGCTCCGGTCCCCTGGACGAAACTGGCAAACGCCTCATGAAGGAAGCAGTCGAAGGCTCCCTATCCGGCCATAAGTTTGGAGGAAAAAGATAAGACGCTCATGAAAATATTGAATTCCATTTGCCCGCCACTGTTCAGCCTCGGACGCCTTGCCATCCCGATGGCCTTGGCGCTCCTGGCATTGGGCGCCTGCAAGAAGAAAGCGGAGGCGCCGCCGGTGGTGCGCCCGGTTCGCTCGGTCGTTGTTGAAAAACGTGAGGTTAAAGACCCAAAGGTCGCATCCGGCCATATACGCGCGCGCGACGAGGTCAATCTCGCCTTCCGGATCGGCGGGAGGATCATCCAAAGAAAAGTGGGCGTCGGTGACAAGGTTCAAGCCGGGCAGACGGTGGCGCTGCTGGATGCCGAGGTCGAACGAAACGCCCGGAACTCCGCCCAGGCCGAGGTCGCTGCGGCACGAGCCGCGCTTGACCAATCGGAAGCTTTTGAAAGGCGACAAAAGCAATTGCTTACCGAGCGGGTGATATCCCCCAATGAATACGATGTTGCGCTGCGCCAACTGAAGACGACGAAAGCGCAGTTGGATGCGGTACAAGCCCAACTGAAATCCGCCGAGGAACAATTGAGCTACACGGAACTGAAATCCGATGCCGCCGGAGTGATCACGGAAAAAGGGGCCGAGGTGGGCGAGGTCGTGCCGGCGGGAAAGATGGTCCTGCAGGTGGCGCAGGAAACCGGGCGCGATGCCGTCTTCGACGTGCCTGCCCAGGCTATTCGCGACGGCCTGTCGTTGGGTGCACAAGGGGAAGTCTGGCTCGCGGACCATCCAGAGATCAAGGTGGACGGCAAGGTCCGCGAAATATCGCCGCAGGCCGATCCGGTGACACGCAACTATCAGGTCAAAGTCGAACTCGCCGATCCGCCGGCGGGGATGTTTCTGGGGGCGACGGTCCTCGGTCAGCTGAAATTGAAGGCCGAGTCGCTGATTGAAGTTCCTTCTTCGTCGCTAACGATGACCGAAAACAAACCCGCTGTCTGGGTAGTCGATCCCAAGGATCAGCGCGTTCACCGCCGCGAGATCACCATCGCGCGCCACGCGCCGGACTCTGTCATCGTGACGCACGGGCTGGACTCCGGCGAAAGAGTGGTGACCGCCGGGGTGCAGACGCTCCATGAAGGCCAGGCCGTGAAGTTGTTAGGAGGCGAATAATGAGCGGCTTTAATCTCACTGAGTGGGCGATCCGTCACAAGGCTCTCGCCATCTACTTCATGGTCGTGTGCATGGTGGCCGGAGTCTCGGCCTACCTGCACCTGGGACGCAACGAAGACCCTGAATTCACGGTCAAGACGATGGTGGTCCATACGGAATGGCCGGGAGCTACCCAGGAAGAGACGATGCAACAGATAACCGACCGCATCGAGAAGAAGCTGCAGGACACGCCCAATCTCTATTACCAAAAGAGCTACACCACCGCCGGGCAGTCCACCATCTTTGTCTATCTGCTCGAGTCCACACCGAAAAAGGATGTGCCGGACCTTTGGTATCAGGTCCGCAAGAAGGTCGGAGATATCAAGCAGACGCTCCCGCAGGGAATCGTGGGTCCGTTCTTCAATGATGAGTTCGGCGACACTTACGGGATTATTTATGCCTTCACCGCGGATGGCTTCACCCACCGGGAATTGCGCGACTACGCGGAAGAGGCGCGCTCGCGCCTTCTGCGAGTGAAAGATGTCTCCAAAGCCGAATTCTTGGGCACGCAGGACGAGCGCATCTATGTCGAGTTCTCGACGCATCGCCTGGCCGAGCTCGGCATGGACCGCATGGAACTTGTCCAGGCGCTTGTCAGCCAGAACGCAGTGGTCCCGTCGGGCGTGATCCAGACGAAGAATGAAGCTATTCTAATGGATGTGACCGGACGGTTTAACTCCGAAAAGGACTTGGAGCAGGTCAATTTCGCTTTCGGCGGAAAGATGCTGCGAATTGGTGACATCGCGACGATCACGCGCGGCTACGCCGACCCGCCGCAACCTAAGTTCCGCGTCAACGGCAAGGACGCAATCGGCGTGGCGCTTTCGATGCGTACCGGCGGCGACATCCTCGCTTTGGAAAAGAATCTCCATGAAGTGATCGAGGAATTCAAAGCGGACCTGCCCGTCGGGATCGAAACCTTCCTGGTCTCCAATCAGCCAGAGGTGGTCCACGAGTCGGTAAATGAGTTCATGAAGGCGCTATGGGAAGCCATCGCGATCGTTCTGGTTATCAGCTTCCTGAATCTGGGCCTCCGGGCGGGCCTGGTCGTGGCGACCTCGATTCCGCTGGTGCTGGCCATCGTGTTCGTCACCATGCAGATCTTCGGGATCGACTTACAACGAATCTCCCTCGGCGCGCTGATCATCGCGCTGGGGCTGCTCGTCGATGACGCGATGATCACCATCGAGAGCATGGTTTCCAAGCTGGAACATGGCTGGGACTCGATCAAGGCGGCGATCTTCGCCTATGCCTCCACGGCCTATCCGAGGCTCACCGGCACTCTGGTCATCGCGCTTGGCTTCGTGCCAGTCGGTTTTGCTAAGAGTTCGGCTGGCGAATATACCTTCACTCTATTCGCAGTAGTAGTGATTGCCGTCCTTACGTCCTGGGTCGTCGCTGCGCTCTTCACACCGCTCATTGGGACGATGCTCCTCAAGCCCCACAAGGTTAAGGATGAGGATAAAGACAAGGGCAGCCATGAGCAAGGCGGACGCCTCCTAGGTCTCTACCGCCGCAGCCTGCTTTTCACCATGCGCCACGCCAAAATAACGCTGGCCGTAACTATCGTGATTTTCGGCATCTCGCTCTGGCTCGCGCGGTTTGTGCCCAGCCAGTTCTTTCCCGCATCGGACCGGCCGGAGCTCGTGGTTGATCTGCGCCTGAGGCACGACGCCTCGGTCTATGCATCGGATACGGCCTCGCAAAAGCTCGACGAAATCCTCCGTGGCGACCCCGATATCGTCCGCTGGAGTTCCTACGTGGGTCGCGGGGCGATTCGATTCTATCTGCCGCTCGACGTGCAGCTCCAAAACGATTTCTTTTCGGAAGCGATCATCGTTACCAAGAGCCTGAAGGCGCGGGAGCGAGTCAAGAAACGCCTGGACGCCGCGCTTGAGGAAAAGTTCCCCGAGGCGGTCGGGAGGATTACCCCGCTCGAACTGGGGCCGCCGGTTGGCTGGCAGGTCCAATACCGGGTCAGCGGCCCCGATCCATATAAGGTGCGTGAAACGGCCGACAAGCTGGCCGCGATCATGGGGGCGAGCCCCGACGTGCAAAACGTGAACTTCAACTGGATGGATCCGATCCGCAAACTCCGGATCCGCGTCAACCAGGATGAAGCGAGGCAATTGGGGCTCAGCTCGGCAGTCGTCGCCCAGTTGATCAACGCCGCCGTTTCGGGCATCTCCGCGACTCAGGTGCGCGACAGCATCTATCTGATCGACGTGGTGGTGCGGGCCCAGGCGACTGAACGCATGTCGCTGGAGACGATCCGGACCCTGAAGGTTCCGCTTTCAAACGGACGGTCGGTGCCCTTGACCGAGCTGGCCAGCGTCGAATACGCACAGGATTTGCCCCTGATCTGGCGCCGGGACCGGCTGCCCACCCTGACGGTCCAGGCCTTGCCCAGGGATGGCGTGCTGGCGGCGACCGCCGTGGCACGCCTCTCGGAAAAAGTCTCCGAGCTGAAGCGGCAACTGCCGGTCGGCTACAAGATCGTCGAGGGCGGCAGCGTCGAGGAAAGCGCGAAAGGACAAGGTTCCGTGCTCGCAGTTTTCCCGCTCATGTTGATTCTGATGGTGACCGTCCTGATGATCAACATGCAGAACTTCAGCCGCCTGTTTCTGGTCTGTAGCGTTGCCCCCCTGGGCGTCATCGGTGTCGTCCTGGCGCTGTTGGTCACGCAAAAGCCGATGGGGTTTGTGGCGATGCTGGGCACCGTCGCGCTCATCGGCATGATCATCCGAAACTCAGTCATCTTGGTGGATCAGATCGAAGTCGAGAAGGCTGCGGGACGCGGCGGTTGGGATGCCGTGGTCGCAGCCTCCCTGGTGCGCTTCCGTCCGATCATCCTGACCGCGCAGGCGATGATCCTGGGCATGGCGCCGATCGCGCCGACCGTCTTCTGGGGCCCCATGGCCTACGCCATCATGGGCGGCCTCGCCGTCGCCACGCTGCTGACGCTGATCGCGCTGCCCTCGCTCTATATCACCTGGTTCAAAATCCGGCCAGACGGAGAACGGACCCCTTCGACCAGCGTCCAGATGCAAGGTCCGGCCGCAGTAGCGGTCTAATGAATCGAATCACCCACGTCCATTATGCATCAATCAATCAATCAAAGAACCCGCAGCCCCACAGCGAGATCCTTCAGCCAGCCGCAACGGATTTGAAATGACCCCGCCTCCGCCAGGCCGATACGCACCGCACCCAAGGCAAACAAATGACCGCAACTCCGCAAACTGCCGAACCGAAGTCCGCGTCGCCACACCCCGCGACGCCCGCCGGTCGCGCCGACGAAACGGCTTGGCTTCACCGTAATTGGTGGAATGCTCGCCGCGTCAGGCATTGCGATCTTTCTCATCCCGCTAACCTTCTATGTTGTGGAGCGACTCTCTTCACGCCGGCACTCCACCGCTCAAGCTACAGCCAGAGCCACAGGACACGCCAGCCGCGGTGGTTACCGCATGATGAATTTTGTTGAACATCTGTAAACTATTTCGCTATGACCCGCGTGCTTGCGTTGCTGGTCACCCTTTTCCCTGCTGTCACGCTCACACTGGCAGAAGATCAATCGCGTTCAAACAAATCAGAGGAATCCAATCCATTTAGCGTCGAGCTGCCGATCCTGAAGCAAGACCTCTCGGGTGACCGTTTAGCTCCCGAGGCACCGGGCGCCGCGGTTGCCCGCTTGGAAGCAAAATTGGAAGAAGCAAAACGCGACGCCAAAGGCGTGGAAGGCCTCTGCAAACGTGGGGTGCTTTCGAAATTGGAAATGGAGCAACGGTTGTTGAACGTGATCCAATGCGAGGCAGAACTCGCAAGCGCGCGACTTGCCGAGGCCAGACAGAAAATTGCCGCCTTGCAGTCGAACGCAGCATCTGGCGAAAGCGCAAAGGATCAGCTCGCGAGTGCCAAAGCCGCCCTGAAACAGCTGAGTGAAGCAACGGAAGCCGCAAGAGCAAAACGCGAGCGCGCAGAACTGGAAGCCGCCGAAGCAAACGTACGGCGCCAGCAACAACTGCTGAAACTCGGCCTCGCTGCGCAATCAGATGTGGATGGTGCCGAGGAAAAGCTGGCCGAGCTTAAGGCGCAGAAGAATTAATGAAGATCGAATTGGTGAATTGAACACCATGGTCATGTACCCTCACGTGCACGTTCGGCATGGCGCAGTAACAGGTATTAAAAATGATGGGATAGGAACGGCAGCTGGCGAAGTTCCCGGTCACGCCCCACTTCAGCGGCCGATCCATGACACCACGCGTACCGCATCCGGACTGGGTCCGGCGCAACGGTGACTCTCTAACACATGACCGCCTACGAATCGCGTTTCGCTGACCTCCATCGCAGGGGATCACGCATTAGGAGCACCCAAACTCCCATTCTTGTTCTCGGCGCGCTGCTAGCGCTCAGCGCTTGCGCGCCATTAGCACAGGTTCGCGAGATTAGGCCCAGCCTGGGTGCACAACATGGTACACTGCCGCAGCTTCGGCACGCCGAGCAAGCGATTGCCGAGGGCGATAATCTGCAGCGTGCCGATCCCACCAGAGCCATTGGCTTTTATCTTTCCGGCGTTGAATCAGCAACAAGCGAACTGCGGAAGGATCCGAACGATCGCGTGGCTTTGCATGATTACGACTTCGCCTTGTCGCGCGTGTTTTCCGTCATTCACGACGCTCACCTCGACCCATGGACGCGCCCGTTACACATTCCGGCGCCGAATGGAGGTCAATATTTGCTCACGCACCGTGCGATTGCAAATCGCCTCTGGCGACCACAGGATTACGAGCTGATTCCTGCCGACGAACTCGATCTGCGTGGAAAGTTTGTTGTTCCTCGTGTAACTCGCGAAGGCGCAGGGGCGGCGCTTGTAGCTGTACGCAGCGAACAGGCGCCGCAGGTTCCGCTGCGATTTGCTCCGCCGCGTGTTTATACCGCGGTTACCGCAGTAGCTCGGTTTACCGGGCGCAAGTGCGAGATCGAATTTATTGACCCACTTGCCACTGAGACCGTTAACGTTTCAGGTCGAACTCTACCATCGCGTGCGGATTTCACTGCACCAATAGCTTTGGGTCTTTCGAGCGAGCATCCGGAGAAGATTGGGTTCGCGGCGATGCTGAACCCGGAGAAGTTCGCCCACACAGCGCGACTCGTACAAGTCCAACCGTATGCTCCAAACAAGATTCCGGTCCTGTTCGTGCACGGTCTTCAAGACACGCCAGTGTCCTGGGTGCCGATGGTCAGCGCGCTCTGGTCTGATCCCGTTTTGCGCCGGAATTACCAAGTGTGTGTCTTTAGTTATCCGAGCGGTTATCCCTTCCAATACTCGGCCTTACTCCTTCGACGGGAACTCGACACATTCGACAGAACCTTTCCTCATCACCGGCCAATTATCCTTGTAGGTCATAGCATGGGTGGAATTATCAGCCGACTTATGATCACCGACTCAGGTGGTGACAAGGTCTGGCGCTACTTTTTCGCCAAACCTCCCACGCGCACGAAGCTCTCTCCGGAAACAAAGGCGCTGCTCGAAGAGGCATTGATCTTTACGCCGCGCCGTGATGTGGCACGCGTCATTTTCATTTCTACTCCACACCGCGGTAGTATTCTTGCGCAAAACTCGATTGGTCGAATCGGCTCGAGCCTGATTCGCAAGTCGATGCGAGTCATGAACGCAGGCCCCGAGATATTACGAGCATCGGTTGTTCAGGAGGACCCAACAGTCTTGAAACTGAACCGGCTGCCGAACAGTATCGATACGCTCTCGCCTAACGATCCATTCCTGAAAGAAATGAATACGTTATCTATGGCGAAACGCATTCCTTATCACTCGATCATCGGTGATCGCGGACGCGGCGATACACCGAATAGCAGCGACGGTGTCGTGCCCTATTGGAGTTCCCATCTGGAGGGAGCCGAATCGGAGAAGATTGTGCCGTCTGGTCACGGCGCGGAACACAGTGCCCAAGGGATTGCCGAGGTCGTGAGAATCCTTCATGAACACATCGCAAGCAGAGGCTCAGGAAAGCAACCGCGGCCCGGCTTACGCCGAACCGAAATGCCGTGTGATACGCTCTCCGGCAACGGCAGTTTCACCAACTTGAGTAACTAAGTCATAGAACCATGCCTAACCAAAAGTCTGATCGGATTTCTGTAGATGATTCCGATCCGCGCGTGCGTCTCGCCTGTGAGCGCACGTTGCTCGCTTACGAGCGAACGCAAATCGCCTGGGTACGAACGGCGCTTACGCTGATCTCCTTCGGCTTTGCCATCTCTGAGTTCTTCACCTATCTGCGCGCGCAGCAGGGCGAACGCGCGACCGTACTCAGCCCCCGGGCAATCGGCCTGAGCATGGTCGTCATCGCTCTGATCGCTCTCACTCTTGCGACTTGGCACCACCAGCGGGCTGTAAAATTACTCCGCCGCCGTTGGCCCGATTTGCCGGCGCCGATGGCTCA
>DATCWO010000302.1:0-4299 GCA_036566325.1 Burkholderiales bacterium
CCGACCCGCGGTGTCATGCGCCATTTCGCGCGATTCGACCACACAGGGGCCCGCTATCAGGAAGATCGGATGATCCAGACCGACATCAAAGCCGCATAGCTTCACGAACGCTGTCCTTCTAATCCGCAGACACACCGTTTCATCGTTACGCCTTGACTGCTTTCTTGCCGTCGGCCGTCTGATGCTCGATGGCCGCCTCGATAAAGCTCTTGAACAACGGATGCCCGTCCCGTGGCGTGGAAGTGAATTCCGGGTGGAACTGGCAGCCGATGAACCAGGGGTGATCGGGCAATTCCACCATTTCCACGAGCTGTTCGGCCTGTGTCAGGCCGGCAATCCGCAGTCCCGCCTTTTTCAGGTGGGGAAGATAATGGTCGTTCACTTCATAGCGATGACGGTGACGTTCGCTGATGATGTCGGCGCCGTAAATCTTGCGTGCATGGCTGTCCGGATCGAGCACCGAGGCTTGCGCACCGAGTCGCATGGTGCCACCGAGCGCCGAGGTCTCATCGCGCTTCTCCACACGGCCGTCGCGATCCATCCACTCGGTGATCAGCGCCACCACCGGATGCGGCGTATCGGCATCGAACTCGGTGGAATTCGCACCCGTCAGGCCGCACAGATGCCGCGCGAATTCGATCACCGCGAGTTGCATGCCGAGACAGATGCCGAGATACGGAATCTTCTGTTCGCGCGCGAGCTGGATCGCGCGAATCTTGCCTTCGACACCGCGCTTGCCGAAACCGCCGGGCACCAGCACCGCATCCACGTTTTTCAACGCATCGGTGCCGTCGCGTTCGATCGCTTCCGAATCGATATAGCGAATGTTGACCTTCGAGCGGGTATGAATACCGGCGTGGATCAGCGCTTCGGACAGCGATTTGTAGGACTCGGTCAGATCGACGTACTTGCCGACCAGCGCGATGGTGACCTGATGCTGCGGATGCTCGAGCGCGTACACCAGCTTGTCCCACACCGTCAGGTTGGCGGGTTTGGCCAGCACATCGAGCTTGTGGCAGACGATCTCGTCCAGCATCTGCTGATGCAGCATGGACGGAATCTTGTAAATCGAATCCGCATCCCAGACCGATATGACGGCTTTGACCGAAAGATTGCAGAACAGCGCGATCTTGCCGCGCTCGTCCTCCGGTAGCGGGCCGGCGTCGGTGCGGCACAGCACGGCGTCGGGTTGAATCCCGATTTCGCGCAGTTCCTTGACCGAATGCTGGGTCGGCTTGGTTTTTATTTCGCCGGCCGACTTGATATACGGCACCAGCGTGAGATGCAGATAACAGGTATTGCGATCGCCGAGTTCGAGGCGCATCTGGCGTACGGCCTCGAGGAACGGCAGCGACTCAATATCGCCGACCGTGCCGCCGATCTCGACGATCGCGACGTCGGCATCACCCGCACCGCGCTTGATGAACGTCTTGATCTCGTCGGTGATATGGGGGATCACCTGCACGGTGCGGCCGAGATAATCGCCGCGACGCTCCTTCTTGATCACGCTTTCGTAGATCTGGCCCGTGGTGAAGTTATTCACCTTGCGCATCTTGGCCGAGATATAGCGTTCGTAATGGCCGAGATCGAGATCGGTCTCGGCGCCGTCTTCGGTCACGAACACCTCTCCATGCTGGAAAGGGCTCATGGTGCCGGGGTCGACGTTGATATAGGGGTCGAGCTTGAGGAGGGTGACTTTGATGCCGCGGGACTCAAGAATCGCGGCTAAAGAAGCGGCAGCGATCCCTTTCCCCAAAGAGGACACCACACCGCCCGAAACAAAAACATATTTGGTCATTGCGGAACTGGGGCTTAGGACGGTGAATGATAGCCGAAAGACGCCTTCGGCTCAATTTAAGAAGCTGGATCAGGAGGCGACAAAGCCTCGACAAACGCAACGTGGGCAAAGCGCTTTAGTTACGGATTTTACGGCGCGACAGCGTTGCCTTTCAGTGAAGGAAATGCGATATATGCACTCGGCATATTTGCAAATTCTCATGGAGCGTTTATGAAACTTGTGTGCATCGTCGCAGCGACCCTCTCCCTCGGGCTATCAGGCGGCGTTTGGGCCGATGGCATTGACGGCAAGGCGGTCATCGGGGGCGGCCTGGGTGGCGCAGCCGGCGCAGCAGTCGGTTCGGCTGTCGGCGGGAAAACCGGCGCGATCGTGGGTGCGGGCGTGGGCGCCGCAGCAGGGACTGCAATTGCCACGCATGAGGACGAGAAGCCGCGCTCGACCGTGGTGGAACGACGCGTGGTGCATGTGTACGAAGACAACCATCCGGGCAAACACAAGGGCCACCACAAGAATCGCAAGAAACACTATGACGACTGAAGCAGCACGATGCGCTTAAACTGAAAAGCCGCCGGAACAGGCGGCTTTTTCATTTCCGTTCCGGTTCTTTCAGGCCACACCCGCAGCAATTGCTGCTTCCGCCTCGAACTCCCAGACGCATGCGCCCTTCGATTCTTTCGTGATGGCCGCCAGCACGGCCAGATGCGCTTCGACTTCCTCGTCGCTCGCCGGCAACACGATCAATGCGGGCCGCGGGCGCAGCGGCGTTGCACCGGTGGTCGCGCTCTCGCGCGCCGTTTCCAGCCCGATCGCGAGGCTTTCCTGACCGCGCGTCATGGCCAGATACACTTCGGCCAGCAGTTCCGCGTCCAGTAACGCGCCATGCAGCGTGCGGCGCGCGTTGTCGATGGCGTAGCGCTCGCACAGCGCATCAAGCGAATTTTTCTTGCCTGGGTGCAGTTCGCGCGCCTGGCGCAGCGTATCGATGACGCCGGCCACACAACTGTCAAGCGCATCGCGCTTGAGCTTGCCGAGCTCCATATTGAGGAACTCGACGTCGAACGCGGCGTTATGGATGATCAGTTCCGCGCCGCTGACATATTCGAGAAAATCGTCCGCCACTTCGGCGAACGGCGGTTTGTCCGCAAGGAATTCGTCGGTAATGCCGTGCACCTTGAGCGCGCCCTCTTCCACGGCGCGCCCGGGATTGACATAGCGATGAAAATGTTTGCCGGTGAGCCGGCGATTGACCATTTCCACGCACGCGATTTCGATGATGCGGTCGCCCAAACGTGCGTTCAGGCCGGTGGTTTCTGTGTCAAGGACGATCTGGCGCATTAGGAATATCCACTTAGGGGCCGAGGATGATCGCGAGTGCGCGAAGCTGTACGAGCGAGGACAAAGCAATCAGCATCTTATGTGATGCGCACTGGCGACAACATCAATCAATAAACCTTCACCGGAGCCGCCTTCGGCGCTCAATGAGTATGGGGGACCGCGGTTTCCATCGCGGCGCCTGGTTCTTCTTCTGCCGGGCGATGCCGGCGCGCAAGCAGACTGTATACCACCGGCACGACGAATAGCGTCAGCAAAGTGCCAAGCAGCAGACCACCGACAATCACCCAGCCGATCGGCTGACGGCTTTCGGCGCCCGCGCCATGCGCGAACGCCAGCGGTATCGCACCCAGCACCATCGCACCGGTCGTCATCAGGATCGGACGCAGACGCAGCACGGCCGCATCGACGATCGCGTCGAACAGGGGTTCGCCCTTCTCCTGCAATTGATTGGCGAACTCGACAATGAGAATGCCATGTTTGGTGATTAGCCCTACCAGCGTCACTAGGCCGATCTGGCTATACACGTTCAAGGTGCCGCCGGAAAGTTTCAACGCCAGCAGTGCACCGGTCATCGACAACGGCACCGTCAGCATGATGATGAACGGATCACGGAAGCTCTCGAACTGCGCCGACAGCACCAGATAGATGAACAGCAGCGCCAAAGCGAAAGTGAACCACAAGCCGCCGGACGACACCTTGAATTCGCGCGAATTGCCGTTGTAGTCCAGCGCGTAACCGACCGGCAGTTCCTGCTTCGCAAGTTTCTCCAGATAGTCGAGCGCTTCGCCGAGCGAGTAATCCGGCGCCAGCACGGCAGTGATGGTGGCCGAACGACGCTGGCCGAAGTGGTTCAGTTCGCGCGGCGAAACCGTCTCCTTCACTGACACCAGACTGGACAGCGGCACCATCACATCGTCGCGGCCGCGCACGAAGATGTTGGAAATGTCGCGCGGATTGTTGCGCTCGCTCGCCCCCACTTGCACCAGCACATCGTATTGCTCGCCGTTCTGCTTGAAGCGCGTCACCTGCCGGCCGCCGAGCATGGTTTCCATGGTGCGCCCGATGATTTCGACCGGCACGCCGGCGTCGGCGGCGCGGTCGCGCAATACGTCGACGCGCAATTCCGGTTTGTTGAGCTTGAGATCGGTTTCGAGGTTCTGCAGACC
>DATCWO010000039.1:0-3964 GCA_036566325.1 Burkholderiales bacterium
CGTCCTTCACGCCTTCAATCCACAGGCCGAAGAGACTGTAGGCGATATCGCAGTTCCTCACCGTCACACGATCGGCGCCCGGTTGAATGTAGATGCCGGCGTTTTGCGCGGTCAGATCGTCACCGCTGTCCGCGATGATCAAATTTTCGATGGTGACGTCCGGTGATGTGATGCGAATCGTGTCGCCCTTCAGCGCGCTGTTGATTGTCGGTCGATCCAGCCCCTTCAGCGTCAATGGTTTGTCGATGAGCAGATTTTCCTCATAGCGACCGCGCGTTACGGTGATCGTGTCTCCCGCCTGCGCGCGTGCGATCGCGGCAGTGATCGAGTCGCCGGGGCGCACAAGTAATTCCGCGCCCCATGCGTTGACGATCATTACGGGTGACAGCAAAACGCACAGCGCTGCGGCCCGCAGCCATCTCAATATAGCCATTGCAGTTCCGGAAGCCGGTGCAGGAAGTCGAGCACACCGGTGCCGCGCATCAGCAGGAACAGCGCCGCGCCGATGAGCAGGTTCTTCATCGCGACATACGAGGTCATGTCCGCCCAGGTCGCCGAGCGCAGATTGTGTCCCCACCACGGACCTTCCTTCACCCACGGCTTGCAGTGCATACGCGTGATGAGTTCGTAGCTGCTCCATGCCAGCCACCAGCCGAGGATAATCCCCGTTCCCAGTCGTCCCGACGCGCCGAGCAGCCACACCCAGGTCACCAGTACCGCCAGTCCGATGCCGGCGGCGCGCAGCAGGATCGGCAACTTGAGGAACTCGCGGTTCCAGGGGATGAGGTGATCGACGAGTTCGCGATGCAACCAACCCAGCACGCCGCGCGCGCGCTTCTCGGACACTATCGGCGCAGTCGCCCCGGTCTGCACTTTTGCCGGCTGCACGGCAACCGGATGGATCGGAATGAAATAGCCATTCGCGCCGATCGGTGTGAGCGGCAATCCGGCCTTGGTCCGCTGCTTGCGCTCTTTCACCAGCGGCGGGCAGGCGTGATCGTCGTAATAAAGAATCATGCAATCGAGACACAACATGCATTCGCGTGGATCGATGCGGCCGACTTCATCGATGGACAGCGAGTCGCATCCTTTGGCGCAGGCGTGACAAGTCGTGCATTCCTGTTTGCGTTTGAGTCCCCACCAGCGGAAAGTCGAAGGAACCGCGAGGCCCGCGCCGAGCGGGCAGAGGTATTTGCAGAACGGCCGCTCGATGAACAGCGCAACGACGAACAGCGCGACCCAGAAGGTGATGAAAGGCCACGAGCGATTCCATACGCCGATGAGGAATGTGGTTTTGAACGGCTCGATTTCGGCCAGTTTTTCCGCCATGCCGATCGAGTAGAACGAAACGCCAAGCAGGCCGGCGAAGACGAAGTATTTCACCCACTTCAGCTTGTTGTGCACGCGCATCGGCAGCTTGAACTGGAAGCGCTTCAGGCCGATTGCGCCGGCAACGCGATGGGCAATTTCGGTCAGTGCGCCGTAGGGACAGAGCCAGCCGCAGAACATGCCGCGCCCCCAGAAGAACACCGTGATGATGATGAAGATCCAGAACAGGAACAGGAATGGATCGCTGAGGAACAGGCCCCATTCCCACTTGAACAGGATCGAATGAAACCAGGTCAGCACCTGCGTGATCGACGGCACCGCCATGAGATAAAAACCGACGTAGCCGATACTCACCGCCCATAGCAGATACTTCGGCCAGGAAACCCAGCGTTTATCTTTGCGATTGGCGCGGCGCACGAACCAGTCGCGCGATCCGTACAGGGTGCCGGCGGCCGCGAGGACCAGCACGAACAGGCCGATTTCAAGCGCGCGGTTTTGCCAGACTTTCTTCCATATCGGCGCCGGGCGCTCATACGCCGGTTGGCCACCGACGATGTAACGACCGGGCAGCCAGTATTCCTGTTCGAAGCTCGCGAAGGTTCGCGTACCGGTATTGGTGTCGATCTTGTTGGCAAGGAACACCAGGTTCCACGGATAGGCGGGCGAGAAGTTGGCGCTGCGAATAATGAAGATTGCCGATTCGCGAAAGCGCGGCGCGTCAGGGACGTGCACGCCGTACAGGTTTATGTAGTCCTGATCGCGGAAAGTAAAGCTGTCCATGTCCTGCGCGACGTGGACGCGATCGAAAATGCCGCCGCGCACGAAACCCGAACCCTTGAACGATTCGATGCCGTCGGAAACGATGAATATCGCATGCTCGTTCGGCTGCAGATCCGCCATCAGGCGCTGATATCCGCCATCGCCCAGCACGGCTTTGCCGATCGCAGGCGCATTCAGGTAGCCGAAATACATGTCGATGTAGGGTCGTGCGTCGCGCGGTTGGCCGACGTCTTGCGTGCGCACGGTGAGGCGCTGTACGCTGCCTTCCTTGACCAGCGTCGCCCAGTCGAGTTGCTCTTCGACGGAGGTGAATTCGATTTTCGGTCGCAGCACCGGCTTGACGATGCCGACCTGCCGGGCGATTTCCATCGCCGATCTGAGAATGACCTGGTTCTCCGCGATCACCGTCACGGTTGCGCCGCTGATGGCGTCCAGGCCGATGACGCCTTGATCCGCGTGGCTTTTGCCGATTTCGATCTTATCGCCGACGAATCTGCCGATGTACTGACGGATGAACCTGGTGAGATCCGATTCCGGAATGCCGAGTAGCAGAATCGGTTCCGAATGCCGCAACACCTGCGCGCCGGTGATGACGCCCTGCGTGTCCATGCCGATCAGGGTGACGATGGGCTGTCCGGAATAACCGGGAATATCGACGATGTCGGTGGAGAGAAAGACGTAGCCGATAAGCGTTTTCGTATCGCCTTCGGTTTTATACGCCTCCGCGTAAGGCGGACGTCCCTTGCGCGGCGAATAGCTGTCGGCAGCGGGCATCACCGCGTTGCACGGCACGTACGCGCAAAGATTGGCGTCGGTCGCAAGTTGCGCGGGTAGCGGTGCTTCGTAAGCCTGGCCGCTCGCGGCTATGACCGATGTAGAAATAAGCAGAAGCAGTGCGGCGGCAATTGCGGCCGGCCAGCGCAAGAGGGGCGTCATGATCGGGTCGCCAGAGTTGGAAGAGCGCCACGCCGCCCGGCGTGAGCTTGCTGTATGAGGTGCGCGCATGGGAAGCGATGATCGCATGCGTGCTGAAAATCGCGACAGAACATCGCCGCGCGAGACACGGGGGAGCCTCGTCGAGACTCCCCCTGTATCGGTCTCATCTGTCTTACTGTCAGCCTTCCACCAGCATTCTGGAGCGCATTTCCATATGCAGTGCGTGGCAGAAGTGCGTGCAGTAGCACCAGTAGACGCCCGGCTTGTCCGCCTTGAAGGTGATCGACTTGGTTTCCTGCGGGCTGACGACGAAGTTGACGTTGTAATTGGGGATCGCGAAGCCGTGAGTCAGATCCTCCACCTTGTCGAGGTTGGTGAGAATGATAGTGACTTCATCGCCGCGCTTGACCTTGAACTCCGACATGCCGAACGCCGGCGCCTGCGAGGTCAGATACACCGTGACCTTTTTGCCGTTGCGCTCGACCCGGTTGTCCTTCGGCGATTTCACTGCGAGAGGGAAGTCGTCGATGTTGTAGATCTGCTTCGGCTTGATGATGTCGCGCCGGATGACGATCGAATCGTGCGGCTCCGAATACACCGGCGAATCGTGAACCAGTTTCATCTTGCTGCCGCTGATGTCGATCAGCTGCGAGTTTTCCGGATGCAGCGGACCGACCGGCAGGAAGCGGTCCTTGGAAAACTTATTGTCGGAGATGAAATACTTGCCGTCCGCTTCCTTCGTTTCGCCCATCGAGGTGAAGCCGTGGCCGGGCTGATAGTGCACGTCGATTCGATCGACCACGATCTTCGCCAGCGCATCCTTGTCGCCCTTGTGCGCCTTGATCGCGGCGTCGAGGTTCCATTTGACGATCTGGCTGTCGAGGAAGAGCGTGGTGTAGCAGTTGCCCTTGCCGTCGAA
>DATCWO010000060.1:0-11595 GCA_036566325.1 Burkholderiales bacterium
GCGGCCTGGCCGCCCGTTTTTTTATGGCGCTTTGATCACGCTCGCCGCCACGTGGTGCCGGCCGGCGAGTCCTCCAGCACGATGCCGGCATCGGTCAGGGTATTGCGGATTTGATCGGCCTCAACAAAGTTCCGGGCGCGCTTGGCGATCGAGCGAGCCTCGATCATTTCTTCGATGCGCGCGTCGGTCCACCCTGCGGGAAGATCGCCGCGCACGAACTGCTCCGGATCGCGCTCCAATAAACCCAGCACCGCGCCGAGTGACCTGAGTTCTGCGGCCGCGTGCGACGAAGCGCTCTTGTTCACCTCATTGGCGAGTTCGAACAACACCGCGACCGCTTCGGCGGTATTGAAGTCATCGTCCATCGCAGCCTTGAATGCGGCGGCGTGCGGCGTGCGCCAATCGATCGGTGCATCGATGACCGCGGCCGGCATGGTTTTGAGCGCGGTATAGAGCCGCATCAAGCCGCTGCGCGCTTCATTGAGATGGTGATCCGAATAATTCAGCGGACTGCGATAGTGCGCGCGGAGAATGAAAAAGCGCACCACTTCGGCATCGTACTGTTTCAACACATCGCGGATGGTGTGAAAGTTGCCGAGCGATTTCGACATCTTCTCGTCATCCACACGAACGAAGCCGTTGTGCATCCAGTAATTGACGAAGGTGCAATCGTGCGCCGCCTCCGATTGCGCGATCTCGTTTTCGTGGTGCGGGAATTGCAGATCCTCGCCGCCGCCATGAATATCGAAGCGCTCTCCCAGCAGTTCGCCGCTCATGGCCGAGCATTCGATATGCCAGCCGGGCCGCCCATCGCCGAAAGACGACGGCCAGGCCGGCTCACCCGCCTTGGCGTGTTTCCACAGCACAAAGTCGAGCGGATCGTGCTTGTCGCGATCGATCTCCACGCGTTCGCCGGCGCGCAATTCATCCAGCGACTTGCCCGATAACTTGCCGTAGCCGGCAAATTTGCGCACCGCGTAATTTACATCGCCGCTTTGCGCGCGATAGGCATAGCCCTTGTCTTCCAGCGTGCCGATCATTTCCAGCATGGCGTCAATGTGTTCGGTGGCGCGCGGTTCCTGATCCGGTTTCTGCACCCCCAGACGCGCCGCGTCTTCGTTCATGGCCTGAATGAAGCGGTCGGTCAATGCACCGATCGATTCGCCGTTCTCCGCCGCGCGCCGGATGATCTTGTCGTCGATATCGGTGATGTTGCGCACATACGTAACGTCGAAGCCGCGGGCACGCAGCCAGCGCTGTACCACGTCGAACACGACCATCACGCGAGCATGGCCGAGATGACAGTAGTCGTACACCGTCATGCCGCAGACGTACATGCGTACGCGCCCCGGTTCGATGGGCACGAACTCCTGTTTGCTGCGGCTCAGCGTGTTGTAGATCTTCAGCATGGGAAGGAAAACGTCGAGGCGGGATGCAGGCTGTTAGAATCGCGCGCATCCCTCGGCCAGGGCGATCGAAAAACGGGCGCCGCAGTATAGCCGAGTATGGGGCACCGATTAAAGATTGCCGGCCTGGACCCTCGCGTGTTCAATTGCGTTAAGGAAGTTCCGATCGAGTACCCGATCAAATCGAAACTTCCGGGAGTTTGGGAATTTTTAAGGCGCTATTTTGCTTCGTCCCCGCGACCATACCCGGACTTGATTGGATTTTTCCCGATGCACGCCTCGCCCATTGCCGCCGTCCTCTTCGCGCTACTGTACGCCGCCTCGCTGCATGCCGCGCCGATCGACGACGCGCGCGCGCTGTTGCGGGCAGGTCAGCCCGAACAGGCCTTGCAGCAACTGGATTCGCATACCGCAGCGCATCCCGAGGACACGCAGGCGCGCTTTCTCAAAGGCGTGATCCTGACCGAACAGGGCAATACCGAGGGTGCCATCCAGGTGTTTCGTGCGCTAACGCGCGAATATCCCGAATTGCCGGAGCCATATAACAATCTGGCCGTGCTTTACGCCGGCCGTGGCGATTACCGCGCCGCGCGTGACGCGCTCGACATGGCCGTACGGGTGAAGCCGGATTACGCCACGGCCTATGAAAATCTGGGCGACATTCACGTCCTGCTGGCGAGTCAGGCCTACGAGAAAGCGCTGAGTCTCGACGGCACCAATCGCAGCGCCCGCGGCAAGCTCTCGCTCGCGCGCGAACTCGCCGCCTACGCCCCGCCGGCGCCTAAAGCCGCGCCTTGACCTTCACTCGATGGAGTCCTTGTTGAAAATTTTCCTGTCGCTGCTGTTGTGTTTTGTCACCGCCACCGCACTGGCCGCCGATCCACAAGTTGCCCTGCAAACCAATCGCGGCACCATCGTGCTGGAGTTGTATCCGGCCAAAGCGCCGCAGACGGTCGCCAATTTTCTCGGCTATGTGAAGGCGGGTCATTACAACGGCACGATTTTTCACCGGGTCATCGACGGCTTCATGATTCAGGGTGGTGGCTTCACGCCCGACATGCAGCAAAAAACCACGCGAGCGCCGATCGAAAACGAAGCGGCCAACGGCCTGAAGAACAGGACCGGCAGCATCGCCATGGCGCGCACACGCGATCCGCACTCGGCCACCGCACAATTCTTCATCAACGTGAACGACAATACCAGCCTCGATTACACCTCGCCCACTATGGGCGGGTATGGCTACGCCGTGTTCGGCAAGGTCGTGCGCGGCATGGAGGTTGTCGAAGCCATCGCCAAGCTTCCCACAACGCGCGTCGGTCCCTATGCCGATGTTCCCGGTCAACCCGTGGTCATCGAATCGGCCACGCTCGTTTCCACTCCGCAATAAGGATTTCCACATGGTCAAACTGCATACCAATCACGGCATCATCACGCTCGAACTCGACGCTGAACGCGCGCCCGAAACCGTCAAGAACTTTCTTGCCTACGCGGAAAGCGGCTTTTACGACAACACCGTATTCCATCGCGTCATCGACGGTTTCATGATTCAGGGCGGCGGTTTCGAACCCGGCATGCGCCAGAAAGAAACGAACGCGCCGGTGAAAAACGAAGCCGACAACGGCCTGAAGAACGACAAATACACCATCGCCATGGCGCGCACGTCCGACCCGCATTCGGCCACCGCGCAGTTCTTCATCAACGTGAAGAACAACGATTTCCTCAACTTCTCGGCGCCGACGGCGCAAGGTTGGGGTTACTGCGTATTCGGTCGCGTCGTCGAAGGTACCGATGTGGTCGACAAGATCAAGAGCGTGAGCACCGGCACAAGCGGCTTCCATCAGGATGTGCCGAAAGAGGATGTCATCATCGAACGCGCGGAAGTCACCGCGTAGTCATGCGTGAAACCTGCGCGCGGCCGACCGGGCGGTTACTGCGACCTGCCCGCCGCCGTGCGCGCTTACGGCATAGCGCAATGCCATGACAGTGAAGCCGTATCTTTTCGTTTCCGATCTGCACCTGGCTGCCGAACGGCCGGAGCTCTACCAGACGTTCCTGCGTTTTCTGGATGAACACGCGCGGCAGGCCGCTGCACTCTACATTCTCGGCGACCTGTTCGAATATTGGGTGGGCGACGAGGATGCCGACGACCCGTTCAACCGGAATGTCATCGATGCGTTGAGTCGCCTCGCCACAACCGGCGTGCCGGTGTACCTGATGCACGGCAATCGCGATTTCCTGATCGGAACACGCGCAGCGCGGCGCGGCGGCATGCGGCTCATTTCCGACCCGACCGTCATCGACGTACAAGGCACATCGACGCTGCTGATGCACGGCGACACCTTGTGCACCGACGATATCGTCTACCAACAGGCGCGTGCGCGCTGGCGTCGTCCGCTGATCGTGCGCGCTTTTCTTGCCCTGCCGTTCCGCTGGCGCCGCCGCATCGGCGCGAAGTTACGCGCCAAAAGCGAACGCACCAAACGCGATACCCGGCCGGAGATCATGGATGTCAGCCAAAGCGCAGTGGAAAACGTGCTGCGCAGCTACGGCTACCCGCGCCTGATCCACGGTCATACGCATCGGCCGGCGCGTCATGTGCATCATGTCGACGGCGCCGTATGCGAACGCTGGGTGCTGGGCGACTGGTATCGGCGCGGCAGCTATCTGCATTGTGACGCCGCAGGCTGCCGCGTAATCGAACTCTCCTGAACTTAAGCGCCCAGGCCGCGCTTCAAATCGGCCTTCAGATCCTCGACCGACTCAAGTCCGACCGGTAGACGGATCAAGCCGTCGCCGATCCCCGCTGCGGCGCGCGCCTCGGCCGAAATGCGCCCATGCGTGGTCGTCGCAGGGTGAGTGATTGTCGTGCGGGTATCACCCAGATTGGCAGTGATGGAAATCAGCCGCGTGCTGTCGATGACGCGCCAAGCGGCTTCTCGACCGCCCTTCACGTCGAACGAAACCATCGCCCCACCGGTACGCTGCTGCGTGCGCGCGAGCGCGTATTGCGGATGCGATTCCAACCCGGGGTAGTAAACCCGTTCAACGCGCGGATGTTTTTCAAGCCACTGCGCGATCGCCAGGGCGTTGGCCGAATGGGCGTCCATACGCAGACGCAACGTCTCCAAACCCTTCAGCATTAGCCAGGCATTGAAGGGCGACAGGCACGGTCCGGTGGTGCGCAGGACCGGGCCGATCGTCTCCAGCACGAGTTCCTGCGTACCGAGGATCGCACCGCCCAGCACACGACCTTGCCCGTCGATGTACTTGGTAGCCGAATGCACCACGATGTCTGCGCCCAATTCGAGCGGACGCTGCAAGGCCGGCGTGCAGAGACAGTTATCGACGACCAGCAGCGCGTTGGCCTGTTTGGCTACCTTCTTCAGCGCAGCGATGTCGTACACCTCCAGCAGCGGATTGGACGGCGTTTCGACGAACAGCATGCGCGTCGTTGGCTTGACTGCGGCCTGCCACGCACTTGCTTCGGTGCTGGGCACGAAGGTCGTATCGATGCCGAACTTCGAGAAGATGGTGCCGAACAACTGTACGGTCGCCCCGAACACGCCGGCGGAACACACGATGTGATCGCCGCTTTTCAGCAGACCCATGACGGTCCCGAGGATCGCCGACATGCCGGACGATGTTGCCACGCAGGCTTCGGCACCTTCCAGCGAGGCAAGCCGGTCGGTGAACATCGCAATGGTCGGATTGCTGAAGCGCGAATAGACCGGGCCGGGCTCTTTGTGCGCGAAGCGGGCTGCCGCTTGTGCGGCGCTTTCGAACCTGAAGCTCGAAGTGAGAAACAGCGCCTCGGAATGCTCGTTGTACTGACTACGCACCGTCCCGGCGCGTATCGCCCGTGTATCGAAATCGAATTCTTCCGTCATGTGAAACCACTCCCGCAGTAAATAACGACCCGATGCGGCGCTGCCGGTACCGCGCGGTGCGCATCGCCATAAGGACGCTTCAGTTAAGGTTTTTCGGTGCAACGCAGCCGGTGTATCCGCTCATACCGCTGCGCACGCGCGACCCTACTCGGCGCTTAACCAAACGACCCTCCGAAAACAAAAAACCCGTTCAGCCTGCCTGGCTAGAACGGGTTCTGGTACGGGGTCGCCCCGCCTACTGACCACGCTTTAGCCGCATTTCTTTGTCATCCGCCCGATCGCTCGGTGCGGCGGCGCCCGCAAGCTGTGCTCAAATCGGCGCTGTATCGAACGTTACTCGCGTGTCCCGCGACTGTCAAAGGCATGACGTTCATGCCGTCGCGTTCTCATTCGACTCGTCTTCGCTGTCTTCCGTGTCGTCACGCTCATCGTCGCGCCGGTTTTCCACCGCTGCGAGATATTCGGTAGTCACATCGCCGGTTACGTAGTTGCCGTCGAAGCACGAAGTCTCGAAATCGCGCAGCGCGGGATTCACCGCCCGTACCGCCGCCTTCAGCGCTTCGAGATCCTGATAGATCACCACATCGGCTTCGATTTCGCGCGCAATCTCTTCTTCCGTGCGCCCGGTCGCGATGAGCTCGTGACGCGTCGGCATGTCGATGCCGTACACGTTCGGAAAACGTACGGGCGGCGCCGCCGAGGCGAAATAGACCTTCAGTGCGCCGGCCTCGCGCGCCATCTGGACGATTTCACGACTGGTCGTGCCGCGCACGATGGAATCGTCGACGATGAGCACATTCTTGCCCTTGAACTCCACGCCGATGGCGTTCAGCTTCTGTCGCACCGAACGCTTGCGCACGCCTTGCCCCGGCATGATGAAGGTGCGACCGATATAGCGATTCTTGACGAAGCCTTCGCGATAGGAAAGGCCCAGGCCCTGCGCCAGTTGCATGGCGATCGGCCGGCTGGTATCGGGCACCGGAATCACCACGTCGATTTTCAGTTGCGCATGCTGGGTGCGAATCTTCTCCGCCAGTTGTTCGCCCATGCGCAAGCGCGCCTCGTAAACCGACACACCGTCGATCAGCGAATCGGGACGGGCGAGATAAACATGTTCGAATATGCACGGCGTCAGGCTCGCGTCCTGTGCGCATTGGCGGCTGAAGAATTCACCTTGCTCATTGATGACTATCGCCTCCCCCGGTGCCACGTCGCGCACGAACTGAAAGCCCATCGCGTCCTGCGCGACGCTTTCCGAAGCGACCATCCATTCGGGACCGTCCGGCGTCTCATTGCGACCGATCACCAACGGCCGAATGCCATGCGGATCCCGGAACGCCAGCAGGCCCACGCCGGCAATCATGCAAACGACGGCATAGGCGCCCTTGCAGCGGCGATGCACGTTGATCATCGCCTTGAATATGGTTTCCGGATCGAGCTTGAAAGCAGTTGAAGCGAGTTCCAACTCGTGCGCGAGAACGTTAAGCAGCACCTCCGAGTCGGAGTTGGTGTTGATGTGCCGCCGATCGAGGCGAAACATTTCCTGTTTCAACTGTTCGGCGTTGGTGAGATTGCCGTTATGACCGAGCACCAGGCCGAAGGGCGAATTGACGTAAAAAGGCTGCGCCTCGTCCGCGTTCTTGGCGGAGCCGGACGTGGGGTAACGGCAATGGCCGATGCCGATGTTGCCCGGCAGCGAGCGCATGTTGCGCGTGCGGAATACATCGCGCACCAGCCCCGGCGCTTTGTGCATGTGGAACGTCTTGCCTTGCGACGTGACGATGCCCGCCGCATCCTGGCCGCGATGCTGCAGGACCAGCAGCCCGTCATAGAGCAACTGGTTGACCGGCCCTTTCGCCACGACACCTACTATTCCGCACATGGATTTACCCCTACTCAGTCATAGCGAACGCGCACCGCAATCGCTTCCGGCAGATACGCTCTGGCAAAAATCGCGATCGTTTCCAGCGGGCCGCGCAACTGCGCGTCGCGCCAGGCGGGCTCGCGCGGGAAACCCGTCACGCCGACCAGCAGCACGGCGATCAGCACAATTACCGCGCCGCGCACAAACCCGAACAAACTACCCAACGTGCGATCCAGCGCGCCCAAGCCCACCGCCCGCACCAACTTGGCCAGCAGCACGCCGGCCAGGCCCGCAATAATCAGCACCAGTACGAATATCATCGCCGCGGCGAGCAACTGTCGCGCAAGCGGTGTAGCGAAATCCTGAGGCAGCACGGTCGCGACCTGCGACGCGAACACCACGGCAATAATTCCCGCGGCAACCCAACCGATCAACGCCAGCACTTCACGCACGAAACCCCGCCACAGCCCCAGTACCGCCGAGACGCCCAGCACGGCAAGTACGGCGTAATCGACCCAGGTCATCGAGTGGTGACGTTCCCGGGCTTCAGACCCATGCCGCGCAAACGCTGCCGCGCCTGCTCCGCTGCCTCTTTGGTCTCAAAAGGACCCGCGCGTACGCGCGTATGCTGATCCGCGCCGACTTTCACCGGCTCGGTGTAGGTCTCAATGCCTGCAAGGCTGATCCTGGCCTCCAACTCCTTGACGCTGCCTTTGGTAGACAGCGTTGCGACGGGAACAACGTATGTCCCGCCACGCTTGGCTGTCGCAGGTTTGGCGGGGGGCTCGTTCTTCACCGTTTCCTTGGTCGGTGCTTTGACTGTCGGCTCCGCCGTCGGACCGGCAGGCGCTTCTTTAGCCGCGTCGACGGATGGGACACCTGAGTCGTCGGCAACCGGCGCACTCGGTTTGGCGTCGGTGACGGATGGCGCAACCGGCTTGGCGGCTTCGGGCTGCGCAGGCAGTGGTAGCGAACGATCGTCCGGCTTGGGAATTTCGACCTTGAGCGAGGTCTCGACCGGTTTGGGTTCGAGATCCATGATCCACGGCGGAACGATCACCAGAAACAACACCAGGGCAATGGCACCGGTCAGACGTCGACGCGCACGTCGCTTCAAATCGAGCGCTTCGTCTTGATTGGCCATGTGCTTATGAACTCCGGTTTAGAGAAAATCTGATTAAGTGCCGAGTAGGGTCGCGAGTGCGGGACCGGGAAGGGCGGAGCAGGTTCCATCGGCTTCATTGATGGATGCGACCCCGCAGCGGGCTGTGATGTGCCGTTTCATTTCGCGTCCTTCATGTGCTTTTGCGGTCCCATCCCCTGAAGAGGCCCCTGCTCCACGCGCCGGCACAGGGCCGTACGAGCGAGGGCAAAGCAACCAACGTTTTAGCCGCTTCACCCGCGTTTCCCGTGGCCGAAAAAATCTTAATCAGAGCTCCTTAGCCTTTGCGGCGGTGACTCAATGTGGCGTATTTGTCGACCGCTGCGCGTCGAGCGCCGGGATCACATCGGCCACGGTATAGAACGACCCGAAAACCAAAATTCTATCACTCTCGCCTGCTGCTCCCGTCGCTCGCGCATAGGCCTCATGCGGTGTGGTGAAGCACTCAATAGTGCCTCCTGCGTCCACACCACGAATGACTTCCGCGATCTCCTCAGCGGATGCGCCGCGGGGGTTATCGAGCGTGGCGACAAACCATCGATCGATGCGGCCTTTGAGATGCTGAAACACGCCGGCGATATCCTTGTCCTTCAGCATGCCGACCACCGCGTAGGTATGCGCGTAGAAACCCATCGACGACAAGTTTTCCTTCAACACGGCAGCGGCGTGCGGATTGTGCGCCACATCCAGAATAACGGTCGGGCGGCCGGGCAGAATCTGAAAGCGACCCGGCAATTCGGCGGACAACAAACCGCTACGAATGTGCTGCACGCCAACGGGCAGGCGATCATGCGTTGCCTCCAGCGCGGCCAGACACGCCGACGCATTCAGCAATTGATTCGCGCCGCGCAGGCCAGGATAAGGCAGGCCGCTGCGCCGTCCATCCGCACCCCAGTACAACCATTGCTGGCGATCGCCTTCGTAGCCGAAATCGCGGCCAATGAGCCGCAGCGACGCGCCGATGTCCTCGGCGTACTGAACGAGACTCGCCGGCGGCACGGGATCGCTGCAGATCGCCGGACGACCGGCGCGAAAAATATGCGCCTTCTCCCAGCCGATCTTGTCGCGCGTGTCGCCCAGGTAATCGGTGTGATCGATATCGACACTGGTCACGATCGAACAATCGGGATCGAAAATATTGACCGCGTCGAGCCGGCCGCCCAAACCGACTTCGAGCACGAGTGCGTCGAGCTTGGCGCGCGAAAAGGTGACCCACGCAGCCAGCGTGGTGAATTCGAAATAGGTAAGCTGCACATCGCCGCGCGCGGCATTCACCGCCTCGAAGCCGGCGATCAGTTCGGCGTCGTCGGCGTCCCTGCCCGCGATGCGCACCCGCTCGTTGTAGCGGATCAAATGCGGCGAAAGGTACTTGCCGACACGATGGCCGGCTGCCCGCAGAATCGACTCCAGCATGGTGCAGGTCGAGCCTTTGCCGTTGGTACCGCCGACGATGAAGATGGGACAAAATTTCGGCACATCGAGCGCGGCGTACACGCGCTGCACGCGCTCAAGACCCAGTTCGATGGTACTCGGATGCAGGTGCTCGATATAGTCGAGCCAGTCTGCCAGATCAGTGGGATGTTGCATACTCTCGATGTCAGACGGCCGGTGCGGGAATGCGCATCAGCAAACTAATGAGGGAGGCGAGTCGGTTGCGCATGTCGCGCCGATCGATGATGAGATCGATGGCGCCCTTCTCCAGCAGAAATTCGGAATGCTGAAAGCCTTCCGGCAGTTTTTCGCGCACGGTCTGTTCAATGACACGCGGCCCCGCGAAACCAACCAGCGCCTTCGGTTCCGCGATCACGACGTCGCCCAGAAAAGCGAAGCTTGCCGACACGCCGCCCATGGTGGGGTCGGTCAACACGGAAATGAACGGCAACTTGCGCGCCGAGAGCTGCGTCAGCGCCGCAGTGGTTTTCGCCATTTGCATCAGCGACAGCAGACCTTCCTGCATGCGTGCACCGCCCGATGCGGTAAAGCAGACGAAGGGCAGATTCTGCTCCACGCAGACGGTCACACCACGCACGAAACGCTCGCCGACCACCGACCCCATGGAGCCGCCCATGAAATCAAACTCGAAAGCGGCGGCTACCAGCGGTACGTTGGTGATGCTGCCTTGCATGACGACCAGCGCGTCGGTTTCGCCGCTGTTGCTCGCTGCGTCGCGCAGGCGATCGGGATAACGCTTGGAGTCTTTGAACTTGAGCGAATCGATCGGCTCGACCTCGGCGCCGATTTCAAAACGGCCTTCGGTATCGAGCAAGTGATCCAGACGCGCGCGTCCTGTCAGCCGCCCATGATGTCCGCATTTGGGACAGACGTTGGCATTGTTCTGCAAGTCTGTGGTGTAGAGCACGGCGTCGCACGACGGGCATTTGCTCCATAACCCTTCCGGCACCGAGCGACGCCCCGAGCCGTCGTTGCGCTGTATTTTCGGCGGCAATAATTTCTGTATCCAACTCATGGTCGATCCAGGGCCTCTCTGATTTCCGCGACGAAGCGCCGCGCGCTGTCCACAGCGGCGCCGGCACCCGCATCCTCCATTGTCTGAATCAAGCGGCTGCCGATCACCACGGCATCGGCCGTGCGACCTACCGCACGCGCGGTCTCGCCATCGCGAATGCCGAAACCCACGCCGAGCGGCAGCTTGGTTTTGGCGCGAATGGCGCCGAGTTTTTGCGCAACGTCGTCCACATCGAGCGTACTGGCACCAGTCACGCCCTTGAGCGACACGTAATAGATATAGCCACTCGCCAAATGCGCGACCTGCTCGATACGCGCGTCCGTCGAAGTGGGTGCAAGCAGAAAAATCAGATCGATGCCCGCATCTTTCGCCAGACCCGCAAACGATCCGCATTCTTCCGGTGGGTAGTCGACTACGAGCACGCCATCCACCCCCGCCGCGGCGGCGCGCACGACAAACTGCTCCGCGCCCATCGCTTCCACCGGGTTGGCATAACCCATCAGCACCACGCCGGTCGTGTCGTTCGTCGCACGGAATTCGCGTACATAGTCGAGCACCGTGTGGAGGCCGACGCCGTGTTTGAGCGCGCGTTCGCTGGCGCGTTGAATCACCGGCCCGTCGGCCATCGGGTCCGAAAACGGCACACCCAGTTCGATCACGTCGGCGCCCGCTTCGGCGAGCGCATGCATGAGCACGACGGTGTCCGTCGCGACGGGATCGCCGGCGGTGACGAAGGGAATCAGCGCCTTGCGACC
This sequence comes from Burkholderiales bacterium, assembly GCA_036566325.1. Lineage (GTDB taxonomy): Bacteria > Pseudomonadota > Gammaproteobacteria > Burkholderiales > SG8-39 > ZC4RG42. The sequence goes on from DATCWO010000060.1 coordinate 11,542, forward strand.
CTCGCGTGCCAATCGATCGAATACGTTATGGAGTCTGGACATTTTTTGGAAAAA
>DATCWO010000066.1:0-4446 GCA_036566325.1 Burkholderiales bacterium
TCGCGTACCGCCCGGCGACAATCTGCCGCGCTACGTGTGTGATGCCTGCGCCACCATCCACTATCAGAACCCGCGCATGGTCGTCGGCTGTCTTCCCGAATGGCGCGGCCAGGTACTGCTCTGTCGGCGTGCGATCGTACCGCGACACGGTTACTGGACGCTGCCCGCCGGTTTCATGGAAAACGATGAGACCGTGGCGCAGGCCGCGATGCGCGAGACAATGGAAGAAGCGAATGCGCGCGTCGAACTGGGCGATATGTACAGCGTGCTGTCAGTCCCGCATGTGAGCCAGGTGCACGTGTTCTATCGCGCCGCGTTGCTCGATCTCGATTTCGGCCCCGGCATCGAAAGCCTGGAGGTGAAACTGTTCGATGAAGCCGACATTCCGTGGAAGGACATCGCGTTCCGCACGGTATCGAATACGTTGCGCCACTACTACGAAGATCGCAAAACCGGCCGCTTCAGACTCCACACCGAAGACATCCCGCCACCCAAGTGAGCTTCAACGCTCCGGCGTCGAACGTATTCGATGAATGGCGAGATCGGCGCCATTGAACTCCTGCTCCGCATCGAGCCGCAATCCCACGGTGAAACGCAACCCGCCGTAAACAATGACGCCACCGGCGAGCGCGACGAGAATGCCGAGCAATGTGCCGGCAAGTTGCGCGATGAGCGAGACGCCACCCATACCACCGAGGCTTTGGGCACCGAATATGCCCGCCGCAACGCCACCCCACGCGCCACACAAACCGTGCAGCGGCCATACCCCCAGCACATCGTCGATGCGCCAGCGATTCTGCGCAATGGTGAACAGATAAACGAAAATCACGCCGGCGACCACGCCGGTAATCAGTGCGCCAAGCGGATGCATCACATCGGAGCCCGCGCAGATTGCCACCAGCCCGGCCAGCGGTCCGTTATGGACGAAGCCCGGATCGTTGCGCCCGGCCACCATCGCCGCCAGTGTGCCCCCGGCCATGGCCATGACCGAGTTGAGTGCAACCAGGCCGCTGATCTTGTCGATGGTCTGTGCCGACATCACGTTGAAGCCGAACCAGCCGATCGCAAGAATCCACGCGCCGAGCGCAAGAAAAGGAATGGAAGAAGGCGGGTGCGAGGTCATGACCTGAGCGTCCTTGGCATAACGCCCGGTTCGCGCACCGACCAGCAATACCGCCGTCAGCGCGAGCCATCCGCCGACCGTGTGAACCACCACCGAGCCGGCGAAATCGTGAAACGGCGCGCCAAACGAGGCCTCCATCCACGCCTGCACGCCAAAACTCCGATTCCACGCGATGCCCTCGAAGAACGGATAGACGAAGCCGACGACGGCGGCCGACGCGAAGAGTTGTGGATAGAAGCGTGTGCGCTCCGCAATACCGCCTGAAATGATGGCGGGCACGGCCGCGGCGAAGGTGAGCAGAAAAAAGAACTTCACCAGTTCGTAGCCGTTTTTCAATGCCAGCGTTTCGGCGCCGCTGAAGAAATGCACCCCGTAAGCCACGCCATAGCCGACAAAGAAATACGCCAGCGTGGAAATGGAGAAGTCGCACAGGATTTTTACCAGCGCATTGACCTGGTTTTTCGCGCGCACGGTGCCGAGTTCGAGAAAGGCGAAGCCCGAGTGCATGGCAAGCACCATGACCGCGCCGATGAGAATGAATAGCGTATCGGCGCTGCCCTTCAGCATGTCCATATGTCCCCCTGCCAAGCGGAACCTACACGAGTAGCGAGGCGTCGCTGCGCCGGATGCGAACCGAACATGGTCTTCCCCCTGTCTCAGTCGAACAACCTGTGCGCGTCGGTCACGAGAACCGCGCTCACATTCGATGACGGTTGGAATGCGTGCGCGCGGATCATAGCACCGCGCGCCACGGCGCCGTCAGTGCGGACTTGACCGCGGTCGCGCCCGACGGCAGTCTGTCGTCATGATCGCCTGGCTGGACCGCACTCTTCGTTTCCCTCCGCTCGACACGGCATTGCGAGAACCGAACGGCCTGCTCGCGGTCGGGGGCGACCTGACGCCGCAACGCCTGCTCAGCGCCTACAGCCAGGGCATTTTTCCCTGGTTCTCCGAAGGCGACCCGATCCTGTGGTGGAGTCCCGATCCGCGCATGGTGCTGTTCCCGGGCGAACTCAAAATTTCACGTTCGCTCGCCAAGACCCTGCGCAACAAAATTTACGAAGTACGCTTCGACACGGCCTTCGACGCGGTAGTGGAAGCCTGCGCGGGACCGCGACACGGCGAACCCGGTACGTGGATTGTTCCGTCCATGCGGGAAGCCTATAGTCGGCTGCATGCGCTCGGTTATGCGCACTCGGTGGAAACCTGGATCGATGGACAACTGGCCGGCGGGTTGTACGGCGTGGCGATCGGGAAGATGTTTTATGGCGAATCGATGTTTACGCGCGTGCGCGACGGGTCGAAAATCGCGTTGGTGCACCTTGTGGAGCGGTTGGCGGCCGAGGGCTACGGCATGATCGACTGCCAGATGGAAACGGAACACCTCGCCTCGCTCGGCGCGCGCCCCATTCCGCGTCACGAATTCGCGCGCCGCCTGATCGAGTTGATAGACTGCGAGCGCATCGCTTGCGCGTGGCAGCGAAGCGATTCGGCCCCCGCAACGACGCTGCGCGAAGCGAGCACTGATAGATGAGCGATGTCGCACCTTAACGATCTGCCGCATGCCGTCCTGCAGTTCTACGTGACGGCGCCCTACCCGTGCAGCTATCTGGGCGGCAGGCTCGCGCGTTCGCAAGTGGCGACGCCGAGCCATCTGATCAGTAACGATCTGTACGGTGAACTGGTGCAAATGGGCTTTCGCCGCAGCGGCATTTTCACCTACCGTCCCTATTGCGATGCCTGTCGCGCGTGTGTGCCGGTGCGCATTCCCGTCAATGCATTCAAAACGTCGCGCTATCAGCGCCGCGCGATGAAGCACCACGAACATCTGCATGCGACCGCGATGGGTTTGCGCTTTCGCGTCGAACACTACGCACTGTATCTGCGTTATCAGGCGACACGACATGCGGGCGGCGGCATGGATCAGGACAGCCGCGATCAGTATTCGCACTTTTTACTGCAAAGCCGGGTCAACACGCGATTGATCGAATTTCGCGACCAGGGCAAGCTTGTCATCGTAAGCATCGTCGATTTTCTCGAAGATGGCCTGTCCTCCGTCTATACCTTCTACGATCCCGACGTAGTCGGATCCAGCCTCGGTACGTACAACATCCTGTGGCAGATCGAGCAATGCCGGGCGCTCGGCGTGCCCTATCTTTATCTGGGTTACTGGATACGCGACAGTCGCAAGATGGCGTACAAGGCGCGCTTCCGTCCGATCGAAGGTCTGATCGACGGCGAATGGCGACGTTTGAGCAACAACGAAATCGAACAGTTCGGCCCCTGAGGTCGCGCGCCGTCACCGCGTCACGGCGTTCGCTCACCTGCTAAACTCGCGCCCCATGTTGTATTCCCTCACACGGCCGTTTCTGTTTTGTCTCGACGCGGAAACCGCTCACGAACTCGCCCTGACTTCTGCCGATCTGCTGGCGCGATTGGGCGGCCCCGGTTTGCCCGGAAAGGCACTCGCCGGCCGACGCGTGCAGGCAATGGGACTGGATTTTCCCAATCCTGTCGGACTCGCAGCCGGGCTGGACAAAAACGGCGCGCATATCGATGCGCTGGCCACCTTCGGCTTCGGTTTCATCGAAGTCGGCACCGTCACACCGCGGCCGCAACCGGGCAACCCGCGCCCGCGCCTGTTTCGCATCACCGCGGCGCAGGCGATCGTCAATCGGATGGGCTTCAATAACGAGGGCGTGGACAAGCTCGTCGCAAACGTCCGGCGCGCGCGTTACGACGGCATTCTCGGCATCAACATCGGCAAAAACTTCGACACGCCGGTCGAGCGCGCCGCCGACGATTACATCGCCTGCCTGGAAAAGGTCTATGACCTGGCGAGTTACGTGACCATCAACATCTCATCGCCGAACACGAAGAATCTACGCCAGTTGCAGCAGTCCGATGAACTGGCCGCGCTGCTCGATCGGATCACGCGCAGCCGAGAAGCCTTGGTGCGTAGCACGAAAAAGCGCGTGCCGCTGGTCGTGAAAATCGCGCCGGACCTCGACGACGAAGGCCTGCATGCCATCGCCGATACATTGAAACGTTACGGCATCGACGGCGTCATCGCTACCAACACCACCCTTGCGCGCGATGCCGTGCGCGGCCTGCCGCACGCCGAGGAATCAGGCGGCCTGTCCGGCGCACCGCTGACGCAACAGGCAACCGCGATCGTGCGCAAACTCAGTACGCTGCTGGGTAGCGACATCCCCGTCATCGGCGCGGGCGGCGTCATGCGCGGCGCCGATGCCGCCGACAAACTGGCGGCCGGTGCGACGCTGGTACAACTCTATAGCGGGCTTATTTATCGCGGCCCCGAA
>DATCWO010000077.1:0-26893 GCA_036566325.1 Burkholderiales bacterium
CCGCGGTGCGGGGGTCGAATTTGAGTTGAACAGGTAGCGCAATGCCAGGCTCGAAAGAGATACGCACCAAGATCAAGAGCGTGCAGAACACGCGCAAGATCACCAAGGCGATGGAAATGGTGGCCGCGTCGAAAATGCGCAAGGCGCAGGAACGCATGCGCGCCGCGCGTCCCTATGGCGAGAAGATTCGCAGTGTCGTCGCGCGCATTTCGCACGCCAATCCTGAGTACCGTCACCCGTTCATGGTGTCGCACGACAACGTCAAGCGCATCGGCATCATCCTGGTCACCACCGACAAAGGTTTGGCCGGCGGCCTCAACACCAACATTCAGCGTCTGGTGTTGAGCAAGATGAAGGAATGGGAAAGCGAAGGCGAATCGTTCGAAATTTGCGCCATCGGCAACAAAGGCCTTGGCTTCATGCAGCGCCTGGGCGCGAACGTCGTTTCGAATGTCACGCAACTGGGCGACAAGCCGCAACTGGAAAAGCTGATCGGCGCGATCAAGATCATGCTCGACGGTTACACCGAAGGCCGCTTCGACCGTTTGGTGATCTTCTATACGAAGTTCCTCAACACCATGAAGCAGGAGCCGGTCGCCGAACAGTTGCTGCCTTTGTCGGGCGAGCAGATCGGCGCGCCCGAAAGCCACTGGGACTACATCTACGAACCCGATGCGCGCGCCGTGCTGGATCAGGTGTTGACGCGTTATATCGAAGCGATCATCTATCAGGCGCTGACCGAAAACATGGCGTCCGAACAGTCCGCGCGGATGGTGGCGATGAAGTCCGCCTCCGACAACGCCGCAAGCGTGATCGACGAGCTAACGCTGGTCTACAACAAGGCGCGTCAGGCTGCGATCACCAAAGAGCTGTCGGAGATTGTTGCCGGCGCGGCAGCGGTTTAAGAATTCCGAGAATTCGATCATTAAAGTTTAGGAAATCCTCATGGCACAAGCACTAGGCACCATCGTTCAGTCCATCGGCGCCGTGGTCGATATCGAGTTTCCTCGCGATGCGATCCCGAAGGTCTATGACGCGTTGACGCTCGCGAAGGACAACGCCGCATCGTTCGCCGAAACCGGCCTGACCTTTGAAGTCCAGCAACAGTTGGGCGACGGCGTGGTGCGTACGATTGCACTGGGTTCCTCCGACGGCCTGCGTCGTGGCATGACCGTGCAAAACACCAATGCGCCGATTTCCGTGCCCGTCGGCACCGCCACGCTGGGCCGCATCATGGACGTGCTGGGTCGCCCGATCGACGAAGCCGGTCCGATCCCGACCGAAGAGCGTCGCGCCATTCACCAGCCCGCGCCGAAGTTCGACGAGCTTTCGCCTTCCGTCGAGCTGCTGCCTACCGGTATCAAGGTCATTGACTTGGTCTGCCCTTTCGCCAAGGGCGGCAAGATCGGTCTGTTCGGCGGCGCCGGTGTCGGCAAGACCGTCAACATGATGGAACTGATCAACAACATCGCCAAAAGCTACGGCGGTTACTCGGTGTTCGCCGGTGTCGGCGAGCGTACGCGCGAGGGCAACGACTTCTATCACGAGATGGAAGAGTCCAAGGTGCTCGACAAAGTCGCGATGGTGTTCGGCCAGATGAACGAGCCGCCGGGCAACCGTCTGCGCGTGGCGCTGACCGGTCTGACGATGGCGGAAAAATTCCGCGACGAAGGTCGCGACATCCTGCTTTTCATCGACAACATCTATCGCTTTACCCTGGCCGGGACCGAAGTGTCGGCGCTGCTCGGGCGCATGCCTTCCGCGGTGGGTTATCAACCGACGCTGGCCGAAGAGATGGGCAAGCTGCAGGAACGCATCACCTCGACCAAAGTCGGCTCGATCACCTCGATTCAGGCCGTGTACGTGCCGGCCGATGACTTGACCGACCCGTCGCCCGCCACGACCTTCGGTCACCTGGATGCAACCGTCGTGTTGTCGCGTGATATCGCTTCGCTGGGGATCTACCCCGCGGTCGATCCGCTCGACTCCACCTCGCGCCAGCTCGATCCGCACATCATCGGAGAAGAGCACTACAACACCACGCGTGCAGTGCAGACGATTCTGCAGCGCTACAAGGAACTGCGGGACATCATCGCGATCCTGGGTATGGACGAACTTTCGCCCGAGGATAAATTGGCCGTGTCGCGCGCGCGCAAGATTCAGCGCTTCCTGTCGCAGCCGTTCAACGTGGCGGAAGTGTTCACCGGTTCGCCCGGCAAGATCGTTCCGCTCAAAGACACCATCAAGGGCTTCCAGATGATCGTCAACGGCGAGTGTGACCACTTGCCTGAGCAGGCCTTCTACATGGTTGGCGCGATCGAAGAGGCGTTCGAAAAAGCGAAGACGTTGCAGTAACAGGAAGACCCACGATAAAAGTGGGAAGCGGTGCTTCCCACTTTTGGAGATTCAAAATGGCCAACACCATTCATGTCGATGTCGTCAGCGCCGAAGAGTCGATCTACTCCGGCGAAGCGACTTTCGTTGCGCTGCCCGGTGAAGCCGGCGAGCTCGGCATCTATCCGCAGCACACGCCGCTGATCACGCGCATCAGCCCCGGTTCGGTGCGCATCAAACCGGCTGAGGGCGGCGATGAAGAACTGATCTTCGTTGCCGGCGGCATTCTGGAGGTCCAGCCCAAGGTCGTGACGGTGCTCGCCGATACGGCTATTCGTGGCGCGAACCTCGATGAGGCGAAGGCGCAGGAGGCGCTGAAGCGCGCCGAAGAGGCGCGCGCACGGGCGGAAGACAAGCTCGAAATCGCCGCGGTGGAAGCGGAACTTGCAACACTGGCGGCGCAACTCGCTGCGATCCGCAAACTGCGCAACAAAAAATAAGCTTTCGCGAGCTTCGGACAAAGGCGGCCGTGTGCCGCCTTTTTTATTGCCTCGAAAAGCTCTGATTAAGGTTGCTTAATCAAGGCTGTCGCCAGTTGTTTCGCATAAGCGATTGATTGCTTTGTCCTCGCTCGTACAGCCATGTGCCGGCGCGTGGAGCAGGGGGGCACTTCAGGGGATGCGACCGCAAGGCACATGAAGGAACGCGAAATGAACCAGCACATCACAGCTCGCTGCGGGGTCGCATCCATCGATGACGCCGATGGAACCTGCTCCGCCCATCGCGTGCCCGCACTCGCGAGCATCCTCGGCACTTAATCAGACATTGCCTGTTCGCGGGCGCGACGGGCGCGTCGATTGCTACCCTTTCCCCATCCTCGGTTTACACCCGAGACGAGGCGAGGGCACAATGATCGCGCAACGCACCTCGGTCCCCGGTTTTCCGGTTCCGGTTCGACGCCGGTCAACGCGTAATTCTGAATGCCGAGCACGCATCCATGCAGTCCACGCACGATGAAGCGCTAATGCACACGCGAACTTCCAATACGCGGAACGTCACGCTCAGCGACCATGATGCGTACCTGTTCAAGGAAGGCACGCACGATCGTCTATACGAAAAGCTCGGCTGTCATCTCGATGATCGCGGCGCGCATTTCGCGTTGTGGGCGCCCAATGCAAAGAGAGTCAGCGTTGTCGGCGATTTCAACGGCTGGAATCCGGATGCGCATCCACTCCAGGTGCGACATGATCACTCCGGCATCTGGGAAGGCTTTGTGCCGGGTGTGGCGCAGGGACAGCCGTACAAATACCGCATTCATTCCCGCGAGCATGGATACGTAGTCGACAAGGCGGACCCGTATGCGGTGTATGCGGAACACGCGCCGGCCACTGCTTCGCGCGCGTGGCGTCTTGACTACGATTGGGGCGACAGCGAGTGGATGGCACAGCGCCATGAGCGCAACGCGCTCGACCGGCCGTTCTCGATCTATGAAGTCCATCTTGGTTCGTGGCGCCGGTCGCAAGATGGCGAATTTCTCGGCTATCGCGAAATTGCGCATCAACTGGCCGAGTACATTATCCAACTCGGCTTCACGCATATCGAGTTGATGCCTATCACCGAGCATCCGTTCTACGGTTCGTGGGGCTATCAGACCACCGGCTACTTCGCACCGACATCGCGTTATGGCACGCCGCAGGACTTCATGTATTTCGTCGATGTGCTCCATCGTCACGGCATCGGCGTCATTCTGGATTGGGTGCCGTCACATTTTCCCAGCGACCAGCACGGTCTGTCGTATTTCGACGGCACGCATCTGTATGAGCACGCCGATCCCCGACAAGGATTCCATCCGGAATGGAGCTCGTACATTTTCAATTACGGGCGCAACGAAGTGCGCGCGTTTTTGCTATCGAGTGCGCGCTTCTGGCTTGATCGTTATCACATCGACGGTCTGCGCGTCGATGCGGTTGCTTCCATGCTCTATCTCGATTACGCGCGCAAGGAAGGCGAGTGGATACCCAACCACTACGGCGGTCGCGAGAATCTCGACGCTATTCATTTTCTGCGCAGCATGAATGAAATGGTGTATCGCGATTTCCCCGATACACAAACCATTGCGGAGGAATCGACCGCCTGGCCGATGGTGTCGCGGCCGAACTACGTCGGCGGTCTGGGCTTCGGCATGAAATGGAACATGGGCTGGATGCACGACACGCTCGCCTATATTCAGCAGAACGCGATCCATCGCAAATACCATCACAACAAGCTGACGTTTTCGCTGATCTACGCTTTCAACGAGAATTTCGTGCTGCCGCTTTCGCACGATGAAGTGGTCTACGGCAAACGTTCGTTGCTGGACAAAATGCCCGGCGATCTGTGGCAGCAGTTCGCCAATTTGCGCGCGCTCTACGGCTATATGTGGGGCCATCCCGGCAAGAAGCTGTTGTTCATGGGGGCCGAAATCGGCCAGCGCAGCGAGTGGAATCACGACACTGTGCTGCAGTGGGAGTTGTTGCAGTACCCCGAGCACGCCGGTTTGCAACGCTGGTTGGCGGATCTCAATCGCGCCCATCGCGTCGAACCGGCCTTGCATCAGGTCGACTTCAACGAGCAGGGTTTCGAGTGGATCGATGCCAACGATTCGGAGGCGAGCGTGGTCAGTTTCGTGCGCAAACCACGCGATGCCGGTCAGCCGATCGTGATCGTCTGCAATTTCACGCCCGTGCCGCGCGAGAACTACATCCTTGGTGTGCCGCACCGCGGCTACTGGCACGAAATCCTTAACAGTGATGCGCAACTGTATGGCGGTGGTGGAATCGGCAATTTCGGTGGCGTCGTCACTTCACCGGTGCCGGCGCATGGGCGCATGCAATCCATCACCTTGTCGGTGCCGCCGCTGTCCACCGTGTACCTGCGTTACGAGGGCGGTAACGGTTGATCGCGCAGTCCGCGCGATGCGCATAGGCTGAAATCCGCAGCCGTTACGTGTCGCATGTTGTTCCTTCGGCTTGAAGGAGGCGCTTTGCCAGCGAATGCCCTTTCCTTTCCGAAACGCGACGGCCGCGCGCGCGCAGTCATCGAATCGATCACGCCGCAAGTTGACGGGGGTCGTTTCGCCGCCAAGCGCGTGCTCGGCGATCTGGTCGATGTGGCGGCCGACTGCTTTGCTGACGGGCACGATGCGCTCTCCGTAGTGTTGCGCTGGCGTCGCGCCGGTGAAAGCGAGTGGAAAGAAATTCCGATGGCACCGCTCGGCAACGACCGCTGGAGCGGGTGCTTCGCGATTGACGCGCTGGGGATCTACGAATACTGCGTCGTCGCCTGGGTCGATCATTTCCTCTCCTGGCGCCGCGATCTCGCGCGACGCGAAGACAGCGAAGACATCCGCGTTGCCGCATTGGTCGGCGCCGACCTTGCGGACGCGGCGGCCGGGCGCGCCGACGGCGGCGATCGCGCTGTGCTGCTCGACTGGTCGGCGCGCTTGCGCGAAAGCAACGCGCCGCAGGCACTGAAAGCGCTCGGACTCGACGAAACATTCGCGGCGCTTGCCGAACGCCATCCCGATCGCCGTCTTGCCTGCACGAGCAATACGCTGCGATTGATGGTCGATCCGCCGCACGCGCGCTTCAGCAGTTGGTACGAACTCTTCCCGCGCTCGGCCGCGCCGGAGCCCGGGCGTCACGGCACCTTCAGCGATTGCGAAGCTCGCCTTCCCTATGTCGCGCGCATGGGGTTCGATGTGCTGTATCTGCCGCCCGTTCATCCCATCGGCCGCGTCAATCGCAAGGGCAGGAACAACGTACTGGTGCCGGACGAGCACGATGTCGGCAGTCCATGGGCGATCGGCGCCGAGGAAGGCGGACACAAATCGTTTCATCCGCAACTCGGCACGCTGGAAGATTTCAAACGCTTGGTCACAAGCGCACGCAAACACGGCGTTCGTATCGCGCTCGACATTGCGTTTCAATGCGCACCGGATCATCCCTACGTCCGCGAGCATCCGGAATGGTTTCGGCATCGGCCCGACGGCAGCGTGCAATACGCGGAGAACCCGCCGAAGAAATATCAGGACATCTATCCCTTCGATTTCGAAACATCCGACTGGCAGGGTCTGTGGCTGGAACTGCTGAGCGTCTTCCGTTTCTGGATCGATCAGGGCGTTACTATTTTTCGCGTCGACAATCCGCACACCAAGGCTTTTGGGTTCTGGGAATGGTGCATCGGCGAAATTAAGCGCACCCATCCCGAAGCGGTGTTCCTGTCCGAAGCCTTCACGCGGCCGCGCGTGATGCATCGGCTCGCCAAGCTTGGCTTCACCCAGTCCTATACCTACTTCACCTGGCGCAATACCAAGCAGGAATTAAGCGACTACTTCACCGAACTCGCGCATGGGCCGGGGGCCGATTACTTCCGGCCGAACGTCTGGCCCAACACGCCGGACATCCTGCCCGAGCATCTGCAATACGGCGGACGCCCCGCGTTCATGGCCCGCTTGGTGCTTGCTGCAACGTTGTCGAGCGCATACGGCATCTACGGCCCGGCGTTCGAGCAGATGGCGCACGAACCCCGCGAAGCGGGCAGCGAGGAGTATCTGGACTCGGAAAAATATCAATTGCGATACTGGGATCCGCAGCGCGCTGACAGCCTGTCCGAGTTCATTGCCCGGGTAAATCTTGCACGACGGGAAAATTCGGCGCTGCACGACAATCGCAGCCTGCGCTTCATCGACGTCGATAACGACAACTTGATCGCATACATGAAAAGCGACGACGACGGCAATCTGATCGTCGTTGTCGTTAACCTCGACTACCACCATACGCAATCGGGCTGGGTGACGCTGGATATCGAATCGATCGGCCTCGACCCGTCCTCGGCGTACCAAATGCATGAACTGCTGACCGACGCGCGCTATCTCTGGCACGGCGCTCGCAACTACGTCAGCCTCGATCCGCAGCGCACGCCGGCGCACATCTTTCGCGTGCGGCGTCGTGTGCGACGCGAACAGGATTTCGACTACTTTCTTTGAGTAAGGCGTGGATCAACCGGACCCGACACTCTTGCAGCAAGCGGCGCCCGCAGCCGACGCGGACGATGGCCTCTGGTACAAGGACGCCATCATCTACGAACTGCACGTCAAGGCGTTCTACGATGCCAACAACGACGGCATGGGTGATTTTCGCGGCCTGACGGAGCGACTGGACTACATCCAGGAACTCGGCGTCAACACCATCTGGCTGCTGCCGTTCTACCCCTCGCCGATGCGCGACGATGGCTACGACGTCTCCGACTATCACAACGTTCATCCGGATTACGGTACGCGCCAGGATTTTCGCAACTTCGTACGCGAAGCGCATAGGCGCGGCCTGCGCGTCATTACCGAACTGATCGTCAATCACACCTCGGACCAGCATCCGTGGTTCCAGGCGGCGCGTCGTGCGCCGAAGGGTTCGAGCAAGCGCGATTTCTACGTCTGGACCGACGATCTCAACAAGTACAGCGGCACGCGCGTTATCTTCACCGATACCGAGTCGTCCAACTGGGCGTGGGACGAAGTCGCGCAATCGCATTACTGGCATCGTTTTTTCAGTCACCAGCCCGATCTGAATTTCGACAATCCCAATGTATTGAAGGCAGTGATCCGCACCATGCGCTTCTGGCTCGACATGGGTGTGGACGGATTCCGGCTCGATGCGATTCCTTATCTCATCGAGCGGGATGGCACCAACAACGAAAATCTTCCGGAAACCCACGAGGTCATCAAGAAAATCCGCGCCGCGCTCGACGCGAATTACCAGAACAAGGTGCTGCTTGCCGAAGCGAATCAATGGCCCGAGGACGTGCGCGAGTATTTCGGCGACGGCGACGAATGCCACATGGCATATCACTTCCCGCTGATGCCGCGACTGTTTCTCGCCATTGCGCAGGAAGATCGTTATCCGGTGCTGGAGATTATTCGACAGACGCCGGATATCCCGTACAACTGTCAGTGGGCAATCTTTCTGCGCAACCATGACGAGTTGACGCTGGAAATGGTGACCGATCGCGAGCGCGATTACATGTACGAGATTTTTGCGACCGATCCGCGCATGCGCATCAACGTCGGCATCCGCCGTCGTCTCGCGCCGCTGATGGATAACGACCGCGCCAAGATCGAGTTGATGTCGTTCCTGCTGTTCACCATGCCCGGTTCGCCGATCCTCTATTACGGCGACGAGATCGGCATGGGCGACAACATCTATCTGGGCGACCGCAACGGCGTGCGCACGCCGATGCAATGGAGCTACGATCGCAACGCCGGGTTTTCGCGCGCCGATCCGCAGCGCCTCTATCTGCCGCCGATTATGGACCCGCTGTACGGTTTTCAGGCCGTCAATGTCGAGGCGCAGGCGCGCAATCCCTCGTCGCTGCTGAACTGGACGCGACGCATGATCGCGATGCGCAAAGGCTTCAAGGCCTTCGGTCGCGGGAGCCTGAATTTTCTGGAGCCGGGCAACCGCAAGGTGCTGGCTTATCTGCGCGAATACGACGACGAAACGATTCTGTGCGTGACCAATTTGTCGCGCTATCCGCAAGCGGCGGAGCTCGAGCTGTCCCGCTTCGAAAATCGCGTACCGGTGGAAATACTCGGCCGCGTCTCCTTTCCGCCGGTGGGCAAGCTACCCTATCTACTCACTTTGCCGGGCTACGGTTATTACGTCTTCCGTCTGGCGCAGGATGCGCCGCCGCCGGCTTGGCACGAATCGCGACTCGTACAGAGCGATCTGCCCACGCTTGTGCTGCTCGAAGGCTGGCGCACTTTTTTTATGAGCAGCGGTGGTGCGAGCGACGTGCGGCGTGCGATCGGCTCGCGCGGTCGCGAGCAATTGAAGCGGGAAGTGCTGCTGCCGCACCTGATGACGCGGCGCTGGTTCGCCGCCAAGGGTCATCGCATTACCGACATCAGCATCATCGAAGAAGGCGAGTGGCGCGCGCCGGAAGGGGCTTGGCTATTCTGCTTTGCGCGCGTGGAACTGGACGATGCGCCGGCGCAAGTGTATTTCCTGCCGCTCGGCATTGCCTGGGAAGAGCACGGGCACGATCCGGCTGGCGAGTACGGCGGGGCGGCGTTAGCGCGCGTACGTCAAAAGGCCAAGGTCGGCATTCTTTATAGTGCGTTCGGCGATCCGGGGTTCTGTCGCGCGCTGGCGCGCGCGATGGGCGAGAACCGGGAAGCAGTGTTCGGCCACGGGCGACTCAGTTTTTCCACCACACCGGTCTTCAAGCAGATTGCCGACGGCCTTGACGAAGAGGTGCGCACCCCGCCGACCGAGCAGACCAACACCGGCGTGTTCTTCGGCAACCGCGCTTATCTCAAGGGCTACCGGCGATTGCAGGCGGGTGTGAACCCAGAACTGGAAATCGGGCGATTCCTCACTGTGCGTTCGCCCTTTCCGCATACCGCCTCGATAGCCGGCGCGCTTGAATACGTGGCCGTTGACGGCGAGCGCGTCACGCTCGCGCTGCTGCAGCCGTACGTTGAAAATCAGGGCAACCTGTGGGACTACTCGCTCGACTATCTGGAGCGTTACCTCGCCTCTTTCGGCGCACAGCCGGAGCCCAATGGCAAAGACACGGAGCATCTGCACGCATTTTTCGTCGCACAGGCCGGCCGCCTCGGCGGGCGGGTGGGCGAACTGCACGGCGCGTTTGCTGCGTCCACAGGCGATGCGGCCTTCGATCCCGAACCGATCACAGCGGCCGACAGCGAAAACTGGCGCGATGCCGTACGCAGTGAACTGATCACGACGTTCGACATGCTCGAGCGACGGCGCGCGAGCCTGCCGGAAACGATGCGATCGCTGGCCGACAGGCTGCTGACGGTTCGCATGCAACTTGTCGAGCGGCTGGACGGATTGCAATTGCGCGCAGAGGGTTTGATGAAGACGCGCTATCACGGCGATCTGCATTTCGGCCAGGTGCTGATTGCGCATAAGGACTACCTGATCGTCGATTTCGAAGGTGAGCCGAGCCGGTCGCTGGAAGAACGGCGACGCAAACATTCGCCGTTACGCGACGTGGCCGGCATGCTGCGTTCGGCCGATTACGCGGCGCGCACGGTGCTCACCCGCCTCGGCACCGGCGCGGCGGAGCGTCAGACCAACATCGCGGATGCCGCGCGGGAATGGCGACGCGTAGTGACCGAAGCATTCATCGAAGGTTATCGGGCGAGTACGCGTCGCATCGCCTCGGTGCCGCACGATCCAGCGAGGCTGCGGGATCTGCTCGAACTGTTCGTGATCGAAAAAGCGCTGTACGAGTTGCGCTACGAAATGGATCACCGGCCGGACTGGATCGATGTCCCGATCGGCGGACTGCTGGAACTGGCGGGCGCACCGGTGCCGGCTAAAGACTGAGGAGCGTCGACCGACATTTTCGATCATGGCTGCCGACGGACAGGTGTACGGTTACCGCCATACAGGCGCGACAGGAGAGCAATAATGGTGACGAGAAACGAAAACGTATTGGCCATGGTGCTGGCCGGTGGCGAAGGTACGCGACTGTCGCCGCTGACTGCGCCGCGATCGAAGCCGGCGGTGCCTTTCGGTGGACGTTATCGCATCGTCGATTTCGTCCTGTCCAATCTGGTCAACTCCGGCATCTTTTCGATCTACGTGCTGGTGCAATACCGCTCGCAGTCGCTGATCGAGCATATCCGCAACGGCTGGGTGCTTTCGCCGATCTTCCCGCGTCACTTCGTCACCGTGGTACCGCCGCAGATGCGTGAAGGTCCGGAGTGGTTCCAGGGCACGGCCGACGCGATCTATCAGAACGTCAATCTCATTCGCGATGCGCGCGCCACGATCGTCGCGGTGTTCGGCGCGGACCATGTCTACCGCATGGATCTGCGGCAGATGATCGATGCACACCGCGCCAACAAGGCGCACGTCAGCGTGGCAGCCGTGCCGGTGCCGCGCCAGCAGGCCCAGGGTTTCGGGGTCATGGGCGTCGCGGCCGACGGTCGCATCACCAGTTGGGTGGAGAAACCGCAAGACCCGCCGGAAATGCCCAATCGCCCGGGCTATTCGCTCGCCTCCACCGGCAACTACATCTTCGACGCCGACGTACTCATCGATGCGTTGCATGCCGCCCATCAGCGCAACGAGCGCGATTTCGGGCGCGACGTCATCCCGAGCCTGATGAAGAAGCATCGGGTCTATTCCTACGATTTCTCCAGGAACCGCGTCCCCGGCGTGCGTCACTACGAGGAGGCGAGCTACTGGCGCGACGTGGGCACGCTGGATGCCTACTTCGACGCGAACATGGACACGCTCGGCGCCGAACCGCGCGTGCAGTTGTTCAACCGGCAGTGGCCGATCCGCTCCAGCAGCTATCAGGGACCGCCGGCGAGCCTGTTCGACACGCATGTGAAAACCAGCCACATCGGGGCGGGCGGACGTTATGGCCGCTGCACCATTCGTAATTCGATTATCCGGCGCGAAGTCAGCATTGCCGATGACGCGGTCGTGGAGGATTCCATCATCATGGATTACTGCGTCATTTCGGAGGGGGTGCAAATTCGTCGCGCCATCGTCGATCGCCACAACATCATCGGCGCAGGCGAGCGCATCGGCTATGACCATGAGTCCGACGCCGCGCGCTATCACGTCACCGAGTCCGGCATCGTGGTCATATCGATGGCGGAAATCACCTCACGCGCCGACGCGTACGAATGAGTACGCGCGTCCCCGTCCAGCCCATCACGGCGATCTGGCCCGGCAGGGCCTATCCGCCCGGCGCGACGTGGGATGGCGAGGGTGTCAACTTCGCGCTGTTCTCGGAGCACGCCGAAAAAGTCGAGTTGTGTTTCTTCGATGCCGCGGGCCGGCGCGAAGTGCAGCGCATTGTGCTGAAGGAACGCACCGAGCAGATGTGGCATTGCTATCTGCCCGAGGCGCGGCCGGGGATGTTGTACGGCTATCGCGTATACGGGCCATACAAGCCGGATGAAGGGCACCGCTTCAATCCCAACAAGCTGCTGCTCGATCCTTACGCCACCAATATCGTCGGTGGCGTGCGCTGGAGCGATGCGCTGTTCGGCTACACCGTCGGCCACAAGCGCGAAGACCTTTCTTTCGATCGCCGGGACAGCGCCGGCGGCATGCCCAAGTGCAAGGTCATCGATTCCGCCTTTACCTGGGGCGACGATCGTCGGCCAGACATTCGCTGGTATGACATGGTGGTTTACGAGCTCCATGTGCGCGGCTTCACCATGCAGCATCCCGAGGTCCCCCCCCCTTTGCGCGGCACCTATGCGGGTCTTGCGACCGCGCCGGTGATCGATCATCTCCAGCGTCTCGGCGTCACCACCGTCGAACTCATGCCGGTGCATACGTTCGTCGACGACCGCTATCTGGTGGAAAAGGGGCTGGCGAACTACTGGGGCTACAACACCATCGGCTATTTCGCGCCCGAGGCGCGTTATTCGGCCAGCGGCAAGGTGTCCGAGTTCAAGACCATGGTGAAGACGCTGCACTCGGCCGGCATCGAGGTGATTCTTGACGTGGTCTACAACCACACTGCCGAAGGCAATCAACTGGGGCCCACATTGTCCTTCCGCGGCATCGACAACGCCTCGTACTACCGTCTGGTGTCGGACAAACGCCGCTACTACAACGACTACACCGGCTGCGGCAACACGCTGGATATGCAGCATCCGCGCTCGCTGCAGTTGATCATGGACAGCCTGCGCTACTGGGCTACGGAAATGCACGTCGACGGATTTCGTTTCGATCTGGCCTCGGCTCTCGCGCGCGAACTGCACGAAGTGGATCGACTGGGCGCCTTCTTCGACATCATCCGGCAGGACCCCGTGCTATCGCAGGTAAAGCTGATTGCCGAACCGTGGGATTTAGGCGAGGGCGGTTATCAGGTGGGCAACTTCCCCATCGGCTGGGCGGAATGTAACGACAAATATCGTGACTCGATGCGCGCGTACTGGAAAGGTGACGGCGGCGTCATCGACGAATTCGCCACACGCATCACCGGCTCCAGCGATCTGTACGGGCGCAGCGGTCGGCGGCCCTACGCCAGTATCAACTTCATCGCCGCGCACGATGGCTTCCCGCTGCACGACCTGGTTTCCTACAACGCCAAGCACAACGACGCCAACGGCGAAGGCAATCGAGACGGTCACGACAACAATCTCTCGTGGAACCACGGCGTCGAAGGACCAACGGCCGATCCGCAAATCATCGCTTTGCGCGAGCGGCAGAAGCGCAACATGCTGGCGACACTGTTTCTGTCGCAAGGCGTACCGATGTTGCTTGCCGGCGATGAATTCGGGCGCTCGCAGAACGGCAACAACAACGCCTACTGTCAGGACAACGAAATCAGCTGGCTCGACTGGGAAGCCCATCCCGATCGCACGCAGCTGCTCGAATTCGTGCGGCGCCTGATTGCTATTCGGCGCGCGCATCCGGTATTTCGCAGGCGCGAATTTTTTCAGGGTCGCGCCTTGCACGGTGAAGGCAAGGACATTGTATGGCTCAAGCCGGACGGTACCGAAATGACCAGCGCGGAGTGGCAACAGCAGTTCGCCCGCTGCTTGGGCGTCTATCTTTCGGGACAGTTTATGACCGAGACGGATGGGCGCGGCCGCACGCTGAAGGATGACGACTTCCTCATTCTGTTCAACGCCCATCACGAAGAGCTGCCATTCGTGTTGCCACATTTTGGCGAGTCGCCGAAGTGGCGTGTGCTGGTGGACTCCAGCGTCCCCGGCAACAGCGAGGGCACCGTCTATGAGCGCGGTGCGCAATATCCCTTGCGCGCTCGTTCGCTGGCGCTATTGATCCAGGCGCACCGACGGCCTCCTGTCGTATGAAACGACATCACGTGATGCCTTTCGGCACACAACTGCTCGATGGCGGTGGCGTGCGCTTTCGTCTATGGGCACCGAGCGCCGAGCGCGTCGATCTGCTGCTGAGCATGGACAGCGGGCGTGCCGAGCTTCCGCTGCGCGCGGTTGAAGACGGCTGGTATGAGACCGTGGTGGCCAACGCCCGCGTCGGCGCGCGTTACGCTTATCGCATCGACGGCGGCATTTCCGTGCCCGATCCGGCGACCCGTTTCAACCCGGAAGACGTTCATGCCGCCAGCGAGGTGGTGAATCCGCTCGCCTTCGATTGGCGGGATGAGAACTGGCGCGGCCGTGCCTGGGAAGAAACGGTGTTGTACGAGTTGCATGTGGGGACCTTCACGCCGGTCGGCACCTACGCTGCCGCCACAGAGAAGCTCGATTATCTGGTTGAGCTCGGTGTCACGGCGATCGAACTCATGCCGCTGGCCGAATTCCCCGGCAAACGAAACTGGGGTTACGACGGGGTGCTGCCTTTTTCGCCCAATGCCTCGTACGGCAAGCCCGATGATCTGAAGCGTTTCGTGCAGGCGGCGCACATGCGCGGCCTCATGGTTTTTATCGACGTCGTGTACAACCACTTCGGGCCCGAGGGCAATTATCTGCACGCCTATGCACAGCCGTTTTTCAACCCGCGCCATCAGACACTGTGGGGCGCGGCGATCAACTTCGACGGCCCGCAGTCGCGCACAGTGCGCGACTTCTTTATCCACAATGCGCTGTACTGGATCGAGGAATATCACTTCGACGGACTGCGTCTGGACGCCGTCCATGCCATCGCCGACGACACGCAACCGCATATCCTGCATGAACTGACCGAAGTGATTCGCGCCGGTCCGGGACGTGAGCGCGATGTGCATCTGGTACTGGAAAACGACGGCAACGACGCGAGCCTGCTTGGACGCGACGCCGATCACCAGCCCCTTATCGCCACTGCGCAGTGGAACGACGACTTTCACCATGCGGCACACGTGCTGCTGACCGGCGAGAGCGACGGCTATTACCACGACTACAGCGACAAGCCGCTGGCGCGTTTCGGTCGCTGTCTGGCAGAAGGCTTCGCCTATCAGAACGACGTATCGCGCTACCGCGGCGGCGCACAGCGCGGTGAGCCGAGCGTGCATCTACCGGCCACCGCCTTCGTCAATTTTATTCAGAACCACGACCAGGTCGGTAACCGCGCGTTCGGCGAACGGATCGGTCAACTCGCCTCGCGTGAAGCGGTGGAGGCGGCGGCGGCCTGTCTGCTGCTCGCGCCCAGCATTCCGCTGCTATTCATGGGTGAGGAGTTCGATGCCTCCACGCCGTTTCTGTTTTTCTGCGATTTCGGCCCGGATTTGAGCGCGAGCGTGACCGCGGGACGGCGTAGCGAATTCGGTCGCTTCGCGCGCTTCCAGGATCCGCAGGTGCAGGCGACGATCCCCGACCCGGTCGAGCTCGAAACCTTCGAGCGCTCTAAATTGCGGTGGCACGAAGTAGGCAAAGCGGCGCACGCCGCCCGACTTGCGCTTTATCGACATCTGCTCGCGCTGCGACACGAGCACATCGTGCCGCGCCTGTACGGCATGACGCCGAGCGGCGCCTACGTTGCGCATGAACGCGCCGGCTTACTGGTGCATTGGACGCTGGGAGACGGTGCCCATCTGCAGCTCACGGCGAACATGCGCGCCGCGCCGGCGGAGGATGTGGCCGCGCCGATTGGCGAGGTGCTGTATGCGACGCCTGACATTGCCGATGCGCGGCTGCCGGATGGTCGGCTGCCGCCGTGGTCGGTGATCTGGACCCTTCATCGCGATAGTCGATGAACAACCAAGGAACGTCCGATTCGGTCAGGGACATCGAGAACTCGAGGCGAGTAAGGCGTTGATCTTTTTCCTCGCTCGCATAGCGCAGGTGCGCACACTCGCGCCGTGCCCGGCACTTAATCAGGTTTCCTCAAACAAAGGCTTTTGCGATGCGTGAAGCGCTCGTCCGGCTTGCTGTGCTGCATGGCATTGCGCCGGAGTACTACGACATCTGGGGCAAGCGTCATCATGTCAGCGACGAGGCCCTCGTCGCGCTGCTGGGCGCCATCGACGTAACGGCCGATTCGCACGAGGCGATCGACGCGGCGCTGACCGGCGCAATGCACGAGCGCTGGGCGGCACTGTTGCCGCCGGTGCAGGTCGTGCGTGCGCCGCAGCGGCCATGGCGCCTTCGCGTCAACGTATCGGCCGCGTTGCATGACACGCCGTTGCAATGGGGGTTGATCGAAGAGAACGGTCACGCGCACAGCGGCGAGTTCGTGCCCTCGCAGTTGCCCGAGCTGGAGCGCGCCGAAACGCCGAACGGTGTTTACACGGCGCGTGAGCTGACGCTCGATGTCGCTGTGCCGCTCGGTTATCACCGCCTGCGTGTGTCGCGCGGGGATGATGCAGTGGGCGAGATGGCGTTCATCGTCGCGCCCATGGCCTGCCATATGCCCGAAGCGCTGCGGGATAACGGCAGGGTCTGGGGGGCCGCCCTGCAACTCTACGGCGTGCGTTCGGAGCGCAACTGGGGCCTCGGCGATTTCGGCGATCTGCTGGCGCTGATCGAGGAGTGGGGTCAACGCGGCGCCGGCATTATCGGGCTCAATCCGCTGCACGCATTGTTCCCGCATAACCCCTGGCACAACAGTCCTTACAGCCCATCCAGTCGGCTGTTCAAGAACGTGCTGTACCTCGACGTCGAAGCGGTGGAGGATTTTCGCGCGTGCGAGGCGGCAATCGCGCTCGTGCGTGCGCCTGAATTTGAGGCGCGCCTGAACGCCTTGCGCGATGCCGAAGAGGTCGACTATCCGGGCGTCGCCGAAGTGAAGTTCAAGGTGCTCGAGCAGCTCTACAGCGATTTTCGAGAACGTCATTTGCGGCACGGTACGCAACGTGCGATGGCCTTCCGCGAATTCCAACGTATCGGTGGCCTCGACCTGCGTCGTCATACGCTGTTCGAAGCGTTACAGGAACACTTTCATCGCCAGGACTCGCATGTATGGGGCTGGCCGGTATGGCCGGAACCCTATCGCGATCCGGCCGCCGTGGTCGTGGCGCAATTCGAGCGCGAGTTCATCGAGCGCGTCGAGTTCTATGCCTACCTGCAATGGCAGGCGGACGTGCAACTCGCCGCGGCGGGCAAGCGCGCGCACGACCTGCAACTCGGCGTCGGTGTGTACGAAGACCTCGCCGTGTCGATCGATCGTGGCGGTGCGGAAGCCTGGGCCAATCAGGATCTCTACGCCTTGACGGCCAGCGTCGGCGCGCCGCCTGACGACTTCAATTTAAAAGGACAGAACTGGGGACTGCCGCCGCTGATTCCGGAGCGGCTGCGTGCCGTGGCCTACCGTCCGTTCGTCGAGACCTTGCGCGCCACCATGCGCCATTCGGGCGCGGTGCGCATCGATCATGTCATGGGATTGGCGCGTCTGTTCTGGGTGCCGCCCGGCCGCGATGCGACGCAGGGCGCTTACATGCGTTATCCGTTTCAAGATCTGCTCGGCATCCTCGCGCTGGAAAGTCATCGGCATCGTTGCCTGGTCATCGGCGAAGACCTCGGCACCGTGCCTGACGAGGTGCGCGAGGCGCTTGCCCTGCATTGTGTGCTGTCCTATCGCCTGCTGTATTTCGAACGGCGCGATGGCGGCGACTTCAAGGCCCCGGGCGAATATCCGCGTGAGGCGATCGTTTCGGCCAGCACCCACGATCTGCCGACACTAGCCGGATGGTGGGAAGGGCGTGATATCGCGTTGCGCACCGAACTGCATCTCTTCCCTGACGATGCGATGCGCGAACACCAGTTGGTCGCCCGTGCGCAGGATCGCGCGCGACTGCTGCTGGCGCTCGAACGCGAAGGATTGCTGCCGTCGGAGCTGACCGCCGATCCGGCGTCCGTGCCGCAGATGACGCCCGAACTCATTCGGGCAATATCGTCCTATCTCGCCGCAACGCCGGCACGCGTGCTCGTAGTGCAGTTGGAGGACGTCCTGAATGTGCCCGATCAGGCCAACATGCCGGGCACGACGGAGGAGTGTCCCAACTGGCGGCGAAAATTGCCGCTCACGATCGAGCGTCTGCGCGACGATCCGCGCTTCATCGATCTTGCGTCGGCAGTCGGCGCCAAACGGGGCGCATCGCGCCCAAAGCCGATCGCGCGGAGTGACGTCAAGGCGATCATTCCGCGCGCAACCTACCGACTGCAACTGCATCGTGAATTCAATTTCGACGCCGCCACGCGCATCGTTCCCTACCTCGCCGACCTCGGCGTAAGTCACGTCTACTGCTCGCCCTACCTGCGCGCGCGCGCGGGCAGCACGCATGGTTACGACATCATCGACCACAACGCGCTCAATCCGGAAATCGGCGATCGCGCGGCGTTCGAACGTTTTGTCGACGCGTTGAAGTCCCATGGCATGGGGCAGATCCTCGACATGGTGCCGAATCATATGGGCATCATGGGCGCGGACAATGCGTGGTGGTTGGATGTGCTCGAAAACGGATCGGCTTCGCTCTACGCCGATTACTTCGACATCGACTGGCATCCGCTCGACCCGACGCTGCAGGGCAAGGTGTTGGTGCCGGTACTCGGCGATCATTACGGCAGCGCGCTGGAACACGGCGACCTGCAACTCGCGTTCGATGTCGAGCGCGGCTGCTTTGTGTTGAATTATTACGAGCATCGCTTGCCGATCGATCCGCAGCAGTATCCGATTCTGCTGCAGGCGGCCACCCGTCTGCTCGCGCCGAACGCGCTGGCGCCGCAAGTGCAAGCCGAGTGGGAAGCGTTGGCGGCGGCATTCGGTTATCTGCCGTCACGCGACAGCGTCGATCCTGCGGCGCTGACGGTGCGGCAGCGCGACAAGGAAGTGCACAAGGCGCGGCTGGCGGAACTGGTACGCACGCAGCCGCCGCTTGTCGATGCGGTGCAGCGTGCGCTGCGGCGGTACAACGGCGTGGCCGGCGAGCGCGCAAGTTTTGACGCGCTGGACGAGCTGCTGGAAGCGCAGGCCTATCGCCTTGCCTATTGGCGTGTGGCGTCCGACGAAATCAATTACCGGCGCTTTTTCGATATCAACGATCTCGCTGCGTTGCGCATGGAGAACAACGCGACCTTCGACGCGACGCATCGCTTCGTGCTCGATCTCGCCGCGCAGGGCAAGATTGACGGCATCCGGATCGATCATCCGGACGGCCTGTACGATCCGGCGGGCTATTTCGCCCGTGTGCAGAAACGCTACGCGCAACTGGCCGGTGCCGACGAGGCGCCGGAGACTCGACCGCTGTATGTGGTGATCGAAAAAATCACCGCGCCGCACGAGGATCTGCCGGAGCAATGGCCCGTGCACGGCACCACCGGCTATCGCTACGCCAATGTGTTGAACGGCGTGTTCGTCGACACCCTGGCGAAGAGCGCGATATCGCGCACCTGGTCGACCTTCGTCGGCGAGGAAGCGGTTGCCTTCGAGGAAAGCGCTTATCGCGGCAAGCGGCTCATCATGAAAACCGCGCTGGCGGCGGAACTCACCGTGCTGTCTAACCGTTTGCTGCGCCTCGCGCGCGCGGATCGGCGCACGCGCGATTTCACGCTCAATACGCTGCGGCAGGCCCTGGCTGAAGTCGTGGCCAGCTTTCCGGTCTATCGCACCTACATCGGCGCCAGCGCGAGCGTGCAGGACCGGCGCTACGTGGACTGGGCAGTGTCGCGCGCCAAGCGCCGCATTCCGGCGGCCGAAGACAGCATCTTCGAATTCATCCGCAGCGTGCTGCTGCTGCAACCGCCGGAGGGTGCGCCGAGCGATATGATCGATCGCTATCGCGCCCTGACCATGCGCTTTCAGCAGTACACCGCGCCGGTGACGGCAAAGGGCGTGGAGGACACGGCCTTCTATCGCTACAACCGCCTCGTGTCGCTCAACGAAGTGGGCGGCGATCCGCATCAGTTCGGCATGACGGTCAAAGCCTTTCACGGCGCCAGCGCAGCGCGCGCCTTGCATTGGCCGCACACCATGGCGGCCTCTTCCACGCACGACAACAAGCGCTCGGAAGATGTGCGCGCCCGCATCAACGTGCTGTCCGAAATGCCGGCCAACTGGCGGCTTGCGCTGCGACGCTGGAGTCGGATCAATCGAGCCAGGAGTGTGCGCATCGAAGGACAGCAGGCGCCGTCGCGCAACGACGAATATCTGCTCTATCAGATTTTGCTCGGCAGTTTTCCGACTGAACCGCTCGATGCGGAATCGCTCGCCGTTTATCGCGAGCGTATCGAACGCTACATGATCAAGGCGATGCGCGAAGCGAAGTCCTATACGAGTTGGCTGAACGAAAACCGCGACTATGAACAGGCCGTGTTGGAATTCGTGCACGGATTGCTCGGCAAGCTCGAGGACAATCTGTTTCTCGACGATTTTCACGCACTCGCGCAGCCGGTCGCCTGGTACGGCGCGTTGAACAGCATTGCGCAGACGCTCGTCAAACTTGCATCACCCGGCGTGCCCGATACCTACCAGGGCAACGAGACACTCGACTTCAGTCTGGTGGACCCGGACAACCGACGCCCGGTGGATTACGCTCGTCGCCGCCACATGCTGGATGAAATGAAAGCGCTTGCTGCGCGCAACGATCACGCTTCTGCCGTGCGCGGACTGCTCGAACATGCGCACGACGGTCGCGCCAAACTGTGGGTGACCTGGTGTGCGTTGCAACTGCGGCGCGAGCGCGAGGCGCTGTTCAGGCAAAGCGACTATCTTGCCGTGGCGGCCGAGGGCGAAACGGCACGCCATGTATTGAGCTTCGCGCGGCGCCACAACGATAGCGGCATCGTGGTCGCCACCGGCCGCTTGTATGCGTCGCTGGGTCTCGAAGTCGGCCAGTTGCCGCTCGGCGCAACGGTATGGGGCGAGGCGATGCTCGACGTGAGTTTCGTGCCGAACGGCGCACACTTGACCAATGTCCTCACCGGCGAGATGCTCGTGCCGCGCGAGGGCAAACTGCCGCTCGCGGACGTCTTCGCCAACTTCAGCGCTGCGCTCCTCGTCTACGGGTGAGTGGTGCGCCCGTACATGAACTTTCTTTCCGACGTCGATTCAGCCCTGGTCGAACACTGCCGCGTGCAATCCATTGCGCTGCTCAAGCGCAATCTATCGCCCGCCGGCATTCTCGCGGCGACGCCGAGCGCACGCGCGGAGTCGCGCAGCTACACGGCGATTTTCGCGCGCGATGCCGCGATCTGTGCCCTCGGTATGGCGCTCTCCGGCGATCCTGCGCTCGAACGGCAGGCGTCGACCGGCATGATGACCCTCGCCGCGCATCAGGCGGAGAATGGTCAGATTGCAAAGTTCGTCGATGTGCAGCGCGACGAAGCGGACTTCTGGTATCTGGGCTGTATCGATGCCACTCTGTGGTGGCTCATTGCCGTCGCCTTGCTCGATCAGTTGCAGGGCAGCGCGCTGCGCCAGCGCCTCGGCGTACAAATCGCGCAGGCGCTGACCTGGCTTCAGTGTCAGGAGCATCCGCATTTTCGCCTGCTGCAACAGAACGAGGCGAGCGACTGGGCGGACATCATGCCGCGTTCGGGTTTCGTGCTGTATAGCAACGCGCTGTGGTATCTGACCAAGAAACTGTACGACGTGCCGCATGCGGAGGAAACGCGGCGCAATGCCAACAGCCTGTTTCATCCCTTCAGCAACAATATCGACGCATACCGACGCGCGCGCTTGCTGGTGCATTACGCGCGACGCAATGCGCGCAATCACGACCTCTATCTGAGTTTCGTCAACTTTGCTTTTTACGGCGATGAAGGCGACGTCTTCGGCAACGTATTGGCGATCCTGTTCGGGCTCGCGGATGAATCCGCCGGGCATCGCATCGTCAGAGCACTCGAGCACGCACAGGTGCATGCGCCATATCCGGTGCGCGTGGTGTGCAATCCCATACTCGAAGCGAGTTTTTTGTGGCGGCCTTATATGTCGCGTCACCAGCAGAATTTCGCCTGGCAATATCACAACGGCGGCATCTGGCCGTTCGTCGGCGGTTTCTGGGTTGCCGCACTGGCCGCGACGGGACTGCACGAGGCCGCGCAGCGCGAGTTGGTGAAAGTCGCACGCGCGAACGAAGTCGGCAACTGGGCGTTCAACGAATGGCTGCACGGCCGGACGCTCGCACCGAGCGGCATGGACGGTCAGTCCTGGAATGCCGCCGCCTTTCTGTTTGCGCATCGGGTGGTGCAAAACGGCGGACGCTGGTTCTGATCGTGCTGCGCAGCCACTATCAGACGTTCCACGAAGCAATCGGTGACCGTCTGCATGTGCTGGCGCACAGCCATCATCCATGGCCCGATGTGACGCGCGAAGCGCAACTGGCCTACTGGAACGATTCGGCGCGTCTGGCCGAGCGCAAATGGCAGAAGATTTACGACGGAGTGATTCCCGTAGCGCAGGCGCATGTGGCGCGTCTGCTGAACATCGATGCGCCGGCACGCATTGCCTTCGCGCCGAACACGCATGAACTCGTCGCGCGTCTGTATTCCTGCCTCGATTGGTCGCGACCGCTGCGCGTGCTGACGACCGATCGCGAGTTCGCCAGTTTCGCGCGCCAGACGCAGCGCCTTGAAGAAACCGGCCGCGTGCAGGTGACGCGCGTCGCGGTCGCGCCCTATGAAAGTTTCGTCGAACGTTTTTCCGCTGCCGTGGCGGAACGATACGACTTCGTCTATCTGTCGCATGTGTTCTACGACTCGGCGTTCGTGGTCGATCCGCTCGAAAGGATCGTCGCGGCGGCGCATCCCGAGGCGTTGTTCTGCATCGACGGCTATCACGCCTTCAACGCCCTGCCGATCGATCTGTCGCGCATTGCCGAACGCGTGTACTACCTCGCCGGCGGCTACAAGTATGCGCAGGCGGGCGAGGGCGTGTGCTTCATGAGCTTGCCGCGCGATTGCGCGCTCAGACCGGTCTACACCGGCTGGTTCGCCGACACAGCGACGCAGAGCGCGCGCGTCGAGTACGCGCCGGATGCGCAACGCTTCGCCGGCGCCACCTTCGATGCAGGCGGCTTGTATCGTTTCAATGCCGTCATGCATTGGCAGCGCGACCTCGGCATTGGGCCCGCCGACATTCATGCGCACGCCGTACAACTGCAGGCGGATTTCCTCGATGGACTGGCGGAGATGGAATTGCAACGGTTGCCACTGACCGCGCTGAGGCCGCCGCTCGGCCAGCCGCGTGGCAACTTTCTGAGTTTCGAGCTGAATGACGCGGCGGCGGTCGAAGCGCAACTGCGCGCACACGATATTCTTGCCGACCGGCGTGGAAACCGGCTACGGTTCGGCTTCGGCCTTTATCACGACACCACTTTCATGAACCGTCTACTCGCGCGTTTGCGCATCGCACTGCATTGATATATGGAGTGGATGTCGCATATCGCGTGGTCCTTCGTGCCAGCGTATCTCGCGCTCGGCGTCGTAATGGGATTCTTCGCCGGACTGCTGGGCATCGGCGGCGGCGGCATGATGGTGCCGGTACTGGTCTGGTTGTTCGCATTGCAACATTACCCGCGCGAGCACATCGTCCATCTTGCCGTCGCGACCGCGATGGCGACGGTGATTTTCACGTCTGTGTCGAGCGTGCGGGCGCATGCGCAGCGCGGCGCGGTACGTTGGGATCTGGCAAAAATGATGGCGCCCGGCATTCTGCTGGGCGGCTTCCTCGGCGCGCTGGCGGCAGAGTGGTTTTCATCCTTCGGTCTGGCCGTGTTCTTCGCCGTTTTCGTTTTCATCATGGCGACCAACATGCTGATCGGACGCAAGCCGGTGTCCGGGCGCACCGTTCCCGGCGCGTTCGGCATGGCCGTCGCCGGCCTGATCATCGGTGCGTTTTCCGCGCTGATCGCAATCGGCGGCGCGATGATGACCGTTCCCTTTCTGGTGTGGTGCGCGGTGCCGATCATTCATGCCGTGGGTACCTCGTCGGCGATCGGTTTTCCCGTCGCGGTGGCGAGTACGATCGGCTATGTATGGACCGGCATGCACACCGACGGCTTGCCGCCCACGACGATCGGCTATGTCGATGTGTCGGCCGTGATCGGTATCGCCGCAGCCAGTGTTTTGACGGCGCCGCTGGGTGCACGCATGGCGCATCGCATGCCGATGCAAGTGCTGCGTCGCGTCTTCGCCGTGCTGCTCTATATCCTCGCCGGGCGTATGCTCGTGCAGGTGTGGTGATGCGCTAGCGTCGCGGCTGCGAGCCGTAACTGCCGCGCATCGGACGGCTTGCCAGACGGCCCTGCGCATCGGAGAAGAGGATTTCCACCCGTCGATTCAATTGCTGACCGGCGACGGTCGAGTTGGTCGCGACCGGAAAGGATTCGCCCAGCCCTTGCGCATCGATGCGCTGCGCACTGATGCCGCGATCCACCAGCGCCTGACGCACGGCGCCGGCGCGCCGCGCCGATAGATCGAGATTTTGGACGTCGAGCCCCTGGCTGTCGGTAAAGCCTTCAATCATCACGCGTCGCTCGGGGTTGTCGCGCAAGGCATTCGCAATCCGATCGAGTACGGGCGTCGCGCTGGGGCGCAGCCGCGCGCTCTCCACATCGAACACGACATCGGAGAGCGTCACCACGACGCCGCGATCGGTGTTATGCGCCTGCAGCGCGGCCAATTCGGCTTCCAGGCGCGCGGTACGTTGTGCGGCGCTTAACGCCTGCGTCGGCGCCTCCGCGGCCTGCCTTTCCGCCACACTCGAATCGCGCGCTCGCGCCTGCGCAATCAATTGATCGCGCCGTGCGCTGGCAAATTTGATCTGCTCCTCGGCATAGCCGTGCACCCCCAGCTCGGTCGCGGTCAACGCACGTTGGCGCGCGATATAAGCGAGGTGCGAAGCCAGCGCCGTGTTGCCGTTGTCGCGCCATTCGGTCTCGGCGTCCTGCAGCGTCTCGCGTGCCCGGTTGATCTCGACGGGCGCGTAGC
The DNA here is from genome assembly GCA_036566325.1 of Burkholderiales bacterium. Classification (GTDB taxonomy): domain Bacteria; phylum Pseudomonadota; class Gammaproteobacteria; order Burkholderiales; family SG8-39; genus ZC4RG42. Next base: position 25,205 of record DATCWO010000077.1, read on the forward strand.
GCTGCACGCGTGGATCAGCCTGCGCGGTCCGATAGCTTTCGCGTGCGCTTTCGAGTGCCGGATTGGACAGCGATACCGTTTGGCAGCCGGCGCACACGAGCAGGGCGCCGACGCAGAATGTCCAGGTTGGATTTCGCATGCTCAGCCTCCGCGGTTGGCGCGGTCGATTTCGCTTTGCAGCGCGCGAATGTCGGCGTTGATTTCGACCAGCGCCTGTTGCGAGCGGATGGCGTTCGTGCGTGCCTGGGCCAGTAGCGCATCAGCCTCCGCTTCGCGCGCGAGCTGCGTGGCGAGCGTGTAGGCCCGCGCCTGATAAGCGCCTTCTGCGCGCAGGAGTTTGGTGCGTGCGGCGTCGTATTCGATAGGGGCCGCTTCGATTGCGCCCGCCATACGCGCCTGATCGACGGCGGTACGGCCGGCAGTTAGTTGCGCAGTGGGCGCGGCCGGCGCGACTGCGCATGCGGCGAGGAGCAGGGCCGCCGCCACGACGGCGGCGATCGAGATTGCCAATCGGTGCTTCATGGCCGGGCTCCGGACGGAACGCGATACCCAGTCCGCTGCAACGGGCGGGCCCACGTGAGCTGCCCCTGCCGAGAACCGTTAAGGCGTTCTTAGGCGAATGAAGCGTTTGTGCGCCCGTGCGCTGAGGCGCGGGCGGTTCGACCGGCACGCTGATCAGCTTGCCGCAAAACGTGTGCGCAGAACGCCCTTCTGGATCTTGCCCATCGCATTGCGCGGTAGTTCGGCGACGAAATGAACGTGTTTGGGGATTTTGTAATTGGCCACTTGCGTCCGGAGATTTGCCACGATCGCCGCTTCATCCAGCATGCAGTGCGCGTCTTTCACCACGGCAGCTGCTACCGCTTCGCCGAAATCCGCATCGGGGATGCCGACCACCGCCGACTCGACGATGCCGGGCAGCGCATCGAGCGCGAGTTCGATTTCCTTCGGGTAGACGTTGTAGCCGCCGCTGATGATCAGATCCTTCGCCCGTCCGACGATCGAGAGATAACCGTCCGCGTCCCACTGGCCGATATCGCCGGTGCGAAACCAGCCGTCATCGGTGAATTCTTCGCGCGTCCGCTCCGGCATGCGCCAGTAGCCGGCGAACACGTTCGGCCCCTTGACCTGCACCTGCCCGGGCACGCCGGCCGATACCGTTTCGCCGGCGTCGTCGACCACGCGTACGTTCACATCGGGTAATGGCTTGCCCACCGTGCCGCCGCGCCGTTCTTCGGCGTAGGGATTCGACGCGATCATGCCGGTTTCCGACATGCCGTAACGCTCCAGAATGGTGTGGCCCGTGCGTTCGCGCCATGCTTCGAAGGTGGCCGGCAACAGTGGCGCCGAGCCGGAGACGAACAACCGCATGTGCGCGACCACCTTGCGTGTCAGTTCCGCTTCGTCGAGCAGACGCGTGTAGAAAGTCGGCACGCCCATCAGCACGGTTGCCTGCGGGAGAGCGCGCAGCACCGCGCTCGCATCGAACTTGCGCTGAAACAGCAGGCGCGCGCCGGACAGCAACACCGTATGGAAGGCGACGAACAGGCCGTGGATGTGAAAGATCGGCAGCGCGTGCAGCAGCACGTCGGTCGACGTGAAACGCCACGCATCGGTCAAGGCCTGCGCATTCGAGATGAGATTGCCGTGCGTCACCATCGCGCCTTTGGAGCGTCCGGTGGTGCCGGA